>CAZNQJ010000025.1:0-10289 GCA_964575205.1 uncultured Campylobacterales bacterium
AAAGGGGTGCAGTTTCATATCACCAGTCTGAGGCCTATCCGTCCCGCAAACAAGGCAACTGAAAGAGAAACGGTGTTTCTGAAAGCGTTTGAAAAAGGGGCCAAAGAGAAGGGGATGCTGATAAAAGAGGGGGGACAAAGCGCTTTTTTTTACATGGCCCCTTTAATAACAGAGAAATCATGTCTGCAGTGCCACGCCAACCAGGGCTACAAAGAGGGTGATATAAGGGGCGGCATCAGCGTGACGCTCCCTTTTGTCATGAAAATACCGTTTTTTTCGCTGTTGGCGGGACATCTCGCAATCGGGCTGTTGGGGCTTCTCGGTATCGTCATGACCGCCGTAAGATTAAAAAAAATGTATGAGATCATCAACAAGCAGGCTGTCTTCGATGCGCTGACAGGTGTTCCCAACCGTCGCAGTTTTACAGCCAGCCTGTTAACCGAGTACAAGCGCAGCCAGAGAGAACATCTGCCGCTGTCTATCATCATGTGCGATGTCGATAAATTCAAAGAGTACAATGATACCTACGGGCATATCAACGGGGATAAGTGCCTGATAAAAGTGGCGCAGTCGGTACAGGACTCTCTCCATCGGCCAAGCGATTTTGTGGCACGCTACGGCGGCGAAGAGTTTGTCGTTCTTCTGCCGACTACCTCGCTTGAAGGGGCGATGCACATTGCTGAGACCATCCGCTCTAATATAGTAAAGATGGCACTGCCGCATAAGAACTCATCGCCACTGCCGGTTGTGACGGTAAGTCTCGGTGTCGCCACATCAGAAGGAACCTCCGAAATGACCTACGAAGAGCTGATAAAATATGCCGATATGGCACTGTATAAAGCGAAAGAGCTGGGACGAAACCGCGTCACCTCTTTTCGCGAAGATGTATTATCGATCGATTAGAACGCACTCTACACCGGCTGTTTTGCGCATTGCATTTGGGCGTAACAGACAAAAAACGGTGTCGTATGCTTCATGCATATCAGGCAGAAGCGTTGCACATTATTAAGCGCTGTAGTGATAATGTAGTAAAAAGAAGAGGGCAGAGCCTATGAGACACGTTGAAAGTCACAGAACACACCGTATCGGATGGCTTCGCGCCGCTGTACTCGGAGCAAACGACGGCATTGTCTCGACTGCCAGCCTCGTGCTCGGCGTCGCGGCAGCCGGTGCGGGTTCGCAGAACATCCTGATAGCCGGTGTTGCCGGTCTGGTGGCCGGCGCTATGTCGATGGCTGCGGGCGAGTATGTCTCGGTCAGTTCGCAGGCCGATACGGAGTATGCCGATCTTGAGCGCGAACGCAAGGAGCTGATAGACGACCCGGCGCACGAACACGCGGAGCTGGCCGAGATCTATATGGAGCGCGGCCTTGATGAAGAGCTGGCCTCCAGGGTCGCTTTCCAGCTGATGAAGCATGACGCGCTCGGCGCGCATGCGCGTGACGAGCTGGGCATCTCAGAGGTATTGACGGCGAGGCCGATCCAGGCCGCGTTGGCCTCGGCAGGTACCTTCTCGGTAGGCGCCGTGATGCCTCTGCTTGTGGTCCTTCTGGCACCCGTTACGGCTCTCATGTGGGCTGTTTCAGCCAGTTCGCTTCTGTTTTTGGCACTGCTGGGTGCCCTGAGTGCCGGTGCCGGGGGCGCGTCGGTAGTGACCGGCGCAGTGCGTGTGACTTTCTGGGGCGCCCTGGCCATGGCCCTGACAGCCGGGGTAGGGGCGCTGTTCGGGGTAGCGGCTTAAGCGCCGCGTAAACAATTCTGGTGTGTAACAGAAAGCGGCCGCAGTGAACGCATTACCCTCTCAAAGCTTTTTTTATCTTGGTACGGTTGTTGCATATCTGTTAAAAAAGCAGTTAGTGCAAAAAGGGTAAATATGGGTGATGATCTGCATCTGAACGTTAGTGCCATGGATGAAAAACATGATGCGTTTTTGGACATATTGGCGCGTATCCAGAGCTGCGAAAAGGGTGATTTTATGGCGCTCTTTGCGGAGATGATAGAACATACCAAAGCGCATTTCGCCTTTGAAGAAGAGATGATGACCAGACTCGGTTTTAATGACAGGAAAAAGCACTTTGATGAGCATGCACATATGCTCAGCGAGATGAACTACTTTTTTGAGAAGGCGAAAAGAATGCCTGCCTTTGGCAAATCGTACATTAACGACTACGCCTATGAAAAATTCAAGCGCCATGTTACCAATATAGATTCGCAGCTGGCGATGTTTTTAAAAGAGAAAAATTATATCGGGGCTAATGGAAGTTTGCAAGAGCTCTAAAGATAGACAGCATTTCAAATAGCCGCCAGGCTTGTCGCCAGCATGACGCTGTTGATATCAAGATGCTCACTCCACGTTGCGCTCTTCTGATTTTCGGGCTCCAGCCAGAAATTTTCGATGATCACGCAGAGGGGAAGGTACGCTTGAAGCTCTTCAATCTGTGATCGCAGAAGCAGACGGTTCGGAAAAAACGCCGTATGCCCGATGAGCAGCTGATGCATCTTGTCGACTGCATGCAGGCCGATACTCAACCCAAGCTCCCGAAAGGCAAGCCGGTACGCTGCGGGGTAGTTTAGGGTGTCGGTGCGCATAAACGCCGCCATGCCGTTTTTGGCATGCTCCAGCAATTTTGAGAGCATATCGCACAGCTGCTCCGGATTGCCGGAGATGACTAGCTGCGTTAGTATGAGCGCATCGCTCAGAAGTCCGCCGATGCCAAGCGGATCATCCGTGGTCCAGTTGACCGTCTGGGCTATTTGTGCCAGCTGCGCTGTTTCACTCTCCAGACGAAGTTTCTGCGGTGGCTGTTCATCCCCGGTTGCCGTATTGAGAAGCTGAAGATAGGTAAGATACCCGTCCAGGGCATCATGCTGTCCCATTGAAAGGACCAGAGGGTAGGTGAGGTCGATGCTCATCTTCCAGTACATCCGTTTTTGGTTGGCAGGCGTCGTGTAGGTAAACCGGCTGTATGCCGTTTCGGCAAGCTCCAGAGCCCAGCGGTTATATCTGTAATCGCCTGTCGCCTGCGTGACAAGATCGAGGGCAAGCATCCATTTTGTCAGGTAGTGGAAGTATTGGCCGTCCTGTTCCCACTCCGACCGTTCGTCGTAGGGCTCATTGAATTTTCGTTCATTGCCTTTTTTGCCGATTCTCAAGCCCCCGGCAGTCGGATGGGCTTCGCCCTCTCTGTCGCCAAGCCCGCTGATCCAACCGCTGCGGGGGTCATCGCTGCGGTGTTTTCCCAAGACGTGGTGCACCTGGCCGACAAGCGCCAGGGCTTCATCCAGGTAGCTCTGTTCTCCTGTTCGGTGAAAAAGTTCCAGGAAGTTATAGACGGCAAAGGCATCCGTCCAAAGGTAACGCACCGGTGTGCAGCCGCTTCCCCTAATACAGCTCCGCTCGGCAAAACTTCGCATAATCGCTTGCACTATATCGGATCTATTCATGAACGCCCCCTTTTTTTTATAATACTTCATTATTGCTTTTTGTTTAGTACAATAGTCAGAAAGGAGAGGCGATGTTTAAAGACCGGAAAGATGCCGGCCAAAAGCTGGCCGCAGCACTGCAGGCATATCAGGGAGAAGATGCTCTGGTCTTGGCGATCCCGAGGGGCGGCGCGGAACCGGGCTACGAGGTCGCCAAAATACTTCAATGTGATATTGCTTTGCTCATCTGCCGCAAACTTCCCTATCCGCACAATCCGGAAAGCGGCTTCGGCGCTCTGGCCGAAGATGGTTCACTCTATATCAACAAAAGGGCGGCGGCCTCTGTTGCCGACGATGAGATAGAGCGGATCGTCCTGCAGCAGAACAGGGAGATCAAAAGACGCATTCAGACATTGCGGAAAGGAAGAGCGCTGCCCCCGCTTAAAGGACGTACAGTCATCCTGGTCGACGACGGCATTGCGATGGGCTCGACCATGCATACGGCAGTTGAGCTCTGTAGAAAAGCCGAGGCCGGCAGGATCATTGTGGCTGTGCCGGTTGCCGGCAGAGAGGCGATAGAAAAATTCTCCGAGATGGCTGACGAGGTTGTTGTTCTGGAATCGCCTGCAAATTTTTATGCGGTCGCCCAGGTGTATGAAAACTGGTACGATGTGAGCGATGAAGAGGTACTGGCCTTGGGTGCCCGTTACGCTGAAAGATAAAACAGAGGATTGATGCAGATAAGAAACGGCGTGCAAAGCGCCTGCCGTAATTAATCAAGCAGATGATCTCACTTTTTTGCTCTCGGTAACGCGCCGTTAGGAACTGCCTGCTAAAATTTAAACAGTTCGTAATAACGGCATAACACAAATTAAGTTATTATAGACAACAGGGCACCTCTATAAACCCTAGCCAACCTCAGAGGGAAGAAAGAGAGGTGCCCTATAGATACTGTGTGAAAGGGAAACAGATGTCCGGATCTCTTCTTTTAGCCTCTTCGATGATCGCTGTTTTGGTGATTGCGCTGCCTCTTCTCTTTCACCTGACACGCTACCTGGGCGCAAAAAGCGACAATGTCCGCAAAAACGAGCCCTATGAAGGGGGCGTCCGTCTGACGGAAAAAGACGCTTCGGATGCTTTCAATGTCAAGTTTTTTCTTGTCGGTCTCGTCTTCCTTGTCTTTGACGTGGAAGTGCTGTTTATGTTTCCGTGGGCATTGAACCTCCGCGAGCTCGGTGTGTTCGGACTGATGGAGATGTTCGTCTTTATGGGGATGCTGATCGGCGGTCTGCTCTATCTCTACCGATCGGGGGTGCTGCGATGGATGTGAGCCACAGCTACTTTAACAGTGCCGATATGCTCGGCGACGCCGTTATTACCACGAAGATGGATGCGGTGATCAACTGGGGACGGCAGTCCTCACTGTGGCCCTTTGTCTTCGGCACCGCCTGCTGCGCCATCGAATTCATGGCCACGGCGGCGAGCCGCTACGACATCTCCCGTTTCGGTGCCGAAGTGCTGCGCTTCTCGCCGCGTCATGCCGATCTTCTGGTCGTTGCGGGTACGGTCAGCTACAAACAGGCCCCGATCCTCAAGCAGATCTATGACCAGATGCCAGAACCAAAATGGGTCATCGCGGTTGGGGCCTGTGCTGCATCGGGCGGCTTTTATGACAACTATACGACCCTGCAGGGGATCGACGAGATCATTCCGGTCGATGTCTACGTTGCAGGGTGCCCGCCGCGCCCGGAAGCGATCCTGGATGCGATCATCCAGATACAGAAGCAGCTCTGGAGAGAACCGACGCTCGAAGTGCGTAATACCGGTTTCAAAGGCAAACTCGATGACGTTTGATGTTGCAGATCTTCAGCCTCTGCTGGAGAGGTTTGACGCGGCAAAATTGATCGGGATGATGGGCGATATGCCGCTGATCTCACTCAAGAGCGCGGACCTCTTCAGCGCGGTCAGCTTTGTAAAGGAGCAGATGGGCTTTTCTCTGCTGCTGGACATCACGGCAGTGGACAACCTCCATATGGCCCACCCGGCATCGACACGCTTTGAACTGGTCTATCTGTTCCGCCATGAAGACTTCATCAAGACGCTGGCCCTGAAATCTGCCGTTGCCGACCCTGATGAGGGGGTAGAGAGTATTGTGCCGCTCTATGATGTCGCGGAGTGGCTGGAACGCGAAGTGTGGGACCAGTACGGCATCGTTTTTCAGCACCATCCGATGCTCAAACGCATTTTGAACCATAACGAATTCGTCGGCCACCCGCTGCGCAAGGATTACGAGATCACCATGGGGCAGTACTGCACGCAGACGCAGGATATGATGGATGAGATGAAGCCGCTGCTGGACGCCAGGGGGCTTGACATGGAGCGCGACGAGCTGATGATCCTGAACCTCGGCCCCTCTCATCCGGCCAGCCACGGCACGATCCGTACACTGGTCGCGCTCGAAGGCGAGAAGGTCCGCGCCGCTGCCAGCGAGATCGGGTACCTGCACCGCGGCTTTGAAAAAAGCTGCGAGAACCATGACTACAACCAGATCATCCCCTATACCGACCGGCTGAACTACTGCTCGGCCCTGATGAACAACATCGCCTTTGCCAAAACGGTGGAAGAGATGATGGGGGTGACGCTGCCGGACCGGGGCATCTTTATCCGCGTGATACTGGGCGAACTTTCGCGCGTGATCGATCATCTGGTCAGTCTGGCCGCAGGGCTTTTGGATATGGGGGCACAGACCAACTACTGGTACCTCTTCAACCCGCGCAATGACGCCACCGACTTTCTCAGCAGACTCACCGGCGCACGCCTGACCAACAGTTTTATGCGCATCGGCGGGATGACCCATGACCTTTATGCGGGGTGGCGCTCCGATCTGGACGATATACTGAAAAAAGTGGACTCGGGTATTTCGCAGACGTTGAAGATGATCGAGCATAACCGCATCTACCAGGAGCGTATCCAGAACGTTTCGCCGGTGAGCGCCGAGCAGGCGATCGCCTACGGCTTCACCGGGCCGAACCTGCGGGCAAGCGGCGTGCCTTATGATCTTCGTTTCGACAAACCCTACTACTTTTACGACCACTTTGATTTCGACCTGGTAGTGGGCACGAAAGGCGATACCTATGACCGGATGATGGTGCGTTTCGAAGAGATGCTTCAGAGCATGCGGATCATCCGCCAGGCCGCCGATACGATCCCCGGGGGTCCTGTCAATATCAGCGACCACCGCATCGTTATGCCGCCGAAGAGTGCGGTCTTCAACACGATCGAAGGGATGATGAACCAGTTCAAGCTGGTCTATGAAGGGGTGAAAGTGCCAAAGGGCGAATATTACGGTTCCTATGAAGCGGCCAACGGCGAACTGGGCTTCTACATACTCAGCGACGGCAGCGGCACCCCCTACAAGGTGAAGGTGCGGGCGCCGAGTTTTGTCCATATGGCCGCCTATCCGAAGATCATCGAGAACTATCAGGTGGCCGATGCGGTCATGACGCTGGGGAGTCTGAACATCATCGCCGGGGAGATGGACCGATGAGAAAGGGGATTTGATGAGTTTTGCATTTACCGATGAAAACCTTGAGCGGATCGAAGCGTTTAAAAAACGCTATCCGAGCCCGAAAGCACTTTCGCTTCCCTGCCTGTGGATGGCGCAGCAGCAGGAGGGGATGATCACGATGGCGGCGATAGAGACGATTGCCGGTCTGACCGACACGGCGCCGATGGAGATCTACCAGGTGGCGACGTTTTACACGATGTTCAACCTTGAGAGAGTCGGCACCTACCATATTCAGCTCTGCAGAACACTCTCCTGCGATCTGTGCGGCAAGGCCGGGATACTCGCGCATCTGCAGTCGAAGCTGGGCATCTCCGCGGGCGAGAGCAGTGCAGACGGGCGCTTTACCCTGACAGAGGTGGAGTGCCTCGGATCGTGCGACACGGCGCCGGTGATGCAGATCAACGAGACCTATTACGAGAACCTGAGTGCGGCGAAGATCGACAGCATTCTGGAGGAACTCAAATGAGGGAGTGCAGAATCGTCAGCCGGAAATTCGGGATCGAGAAGAGCCATACGCTGAGCGTCGCGCGCGAGCACGGGGGCTACAGTGCACTCGAGGCGGCCTTTGGGCTTGGGGGCGAAGCCGTCGTCGAGCTTATCAAAGCCAGCGGTCTGCGCGGAAAGGGGGGCGGGGGCGCGCCTGCCGGAAACAAGTGGGAGCTGATGCCGCGTGATTCGGAGAAGTCCTCCTACCTGGCTGTCAATGCCGATGAGAGCGAACCGGGGACCTTCAAAGACCGCGAGATCATTGCGAAAGATCCGCACCTTCTGATCGAAGGGATCATTATCACCGCTTATGCCATCGGCGCGCATGATGCCTACATCTATATCCGCGGGGAGTACTATCCGTTTCAGAAGATCCTGCAGGCTGCCATCGATGAGGCCTATGCAGCGGGCATCATCGGCCAAAACGTAATGGGGCACGACTACCGGCTCGACATCACCGTGCACCGCGGCGCCGGCGCCTATATCTGCGGTGAAAAATCGGCGATGCTGGAGTCGCTGGAGGGCAAACGCGGCCTGCCGCGGCTGAAACCGCATCACAAAGAGCCGGAGTGGTATTTCGGCAACCCGACTTTGGTCAACAATGTCGAAACGATCGCAACGGTGCCCTTTATCGTCAAAAACGGCGCCGATGCCTACCGGGAGTTCGGTACCGAGAAGAGCCCGGGGACCCTGCTATTCGCACTCAGCGGCCACGTGAACCGTCCGGGTCTCTATGAGGCCGAATACGGCGTCTCGATGTTAGAATACATCGAGCACTACGGCGGCGGCATCAAAAACGGCAAAAAGCTCAAGGCCGTGATACCGGGCGGCGCCTCTTGCCCCGTGCTGACGGCAGCCGAAGCGGCTGAGGCAAAACTGGATTATGAGACGATGCACGCCATGGGCAGTTCGCTGGGAACCGGCGGGATGATCGTCATGGATGAGGAAACCTGCATGGTCTCCGCGCTTAAAAACCTGCTGTCGTTTTACCACCAGGAGTCCTGCGGGCAGTGCACCCCCTGCCGGGAGGGAACCGGATGGGTTGACGGCATTCTCGCTTCACTGCTTGAAGGCAGCGGGCGGCAGGAAGATATCGACCTTCTTCTGGATATCGGCGCTACGATGAACGGCACGACGATCTGCGTCTTTGCCCCGGCAGTCTCGGGTGTCATTGATGCTTTTGTCAAAAAGTTCAGAGGCGAATTTGAAGCCTTTTTGAAGGAGGCGCGATGAGCGATGTAACCATAACCGTCAACGACCGTCAGATCGTTGCCGCCGAAAACGAACTGCTGCTCAGGGTGCTCAACCGGAACGGCATCGACAGTCCCTAATTCTGCTACCATGACGCGCTGGGACCGGACGGAAACTGCCGGATGTGCATGGTGGAGATCGAAGGGCAGAAACGGCCGCAGATCGCCTGCGACACCTTCGTCAGAGAGGGGATGATCGTCCGTACCAGAGGCGATAACATCGACAAGGTCCGCCGGGACATTCTTGAACTGGAGCTGATCAACCATCCTGTGGACTGCCCCACCTGTGATCAGGCCGGCGAGTGCAAGCTTCAGGACTTTTATATGGATTACGGTCTCTATGATTCGCATATCGAGATGGCGGACAAGGTGCATGGCCGCAAAGCGGTCGATCTGGGAAGCAATGTGATGCTCGACCAGGAGCGCTGCGTGCTCTGTGCCCGCTGTACGCGCTTTACCTCCGAGATCACGCAGACCCATGAGCTGGGCATCTTCGGCCGCGGCGACCATGCCTGCGTCAGTACGATGCCAGGCAGAGTGCTTGAGAACCCCTATGCGATGAATGTCGTCGACCTCTGCCCGGTCGGGGCGTTGACGAGCAAAGATTTCCGTTTTGCACAGAGAGTCTGGTTCCTGAAATCGACCCCCTCCGTCTGCCACGGCTGCGCCAAGGGGTGCAGTATCTATATCGACCACAACAGGGAGAAATACAGAGACGAGAAGATCTACCGTTTCCGTCCGCGCGAAAACCTCGAAGTCAACGGCTATTTCATCTGTGATGCCGGGCGGCTGAGCTACAAAGAACTTCAGGAAAACCGACAGCTTCAGCCGCTTTACAACGGCAGCATCGTCGCTCTTGCCGAGGCGGAAGACCTTTTTAAGACGATGATGCAGGAGCCGCCCCGGCAGATCGTTATGCTGGCGGATGCGAATCTCTACACGGAAGAGCTTGAAGCACTTATCAGGCTCGCCGATAGAGTGGGCGCGCTTTTGATCTGCCCGATGCAGAGCTACCGTGATGAAACATTCGGCGACGAATGGCTGAAAAGTTCACAGCGCGCGGCCAATGCCAAAGCGGTCGAAGCGCTGGGTATCGCTACGCAACTGCCGCAGGAGAGCGCCATTGACCTTCTGATCAGTTTCAACCATCCCGACTTTGCAGTGGTCCCCGCTGAAAAGAGGGTCGGTTTTCAGACGCACACCGGCGCTGAAGCCGATCTGATCTTTCCACTGGCCGTCTTCTCGGAGAGTTCGGGGAGTTTGATCAACGAAGAGGGGACCGTGCAGCATTGTGCGAAGGCGATCTGGCGCAATGAACCGCTCCCCTCCGTCACGGAGTGGATAGAGATACTCGGTCTTGGGGGCGAAGAGCGATGAGCGGTGCAGCCGTGACCGTTGCGGTCGCATCTTTTGTCCTGGCCGCCCTGCTGGCACTGCTGATGATCCCGGTCCTTGTCTGGCTGGAACGCCGCATCGCAGGGTTGATACAGGACCGTCTGGGGCCGAACCGTACCAATGTGGGCGGTTTTCGTCTCGGCGGGGTGGTGCAATCCTTTGCCGAT
>CAZNQJ010000026.1:0-10215 GCA_964575205.1 uncultured Campylobacterales bacterium
TATCTTCCAATAGACATTGACATAGACATTCATTTCCAGGATATTGTCCGCATAACCGTTTTCATTATAGTAGGAGATGCCGCCTTTTAAATACCAGTCAAAAGGTCCGCCACCCGGATTTTCAGAAAAACGCCAGCCTGCATCCAGATTGATCACAGAGGTACGTTTTTCGTATTGGTCCGCATAACCGGTGAGAATCTCACCAAGATCATGGGAATCAGCATAACCGGCACCCAGACGGACCGAATATGCATTATTCTCACTCGCAATATTTTGCGCATGGAGTGTCATCAAGAAGGTTAGAAGCAGGAACAGAGAACGGATGGAGGGCTCCTCAAATAAGTTGAGGAATTATAGCCAAAGAGTACTATATACTTTGTTTAGATATACCTTTTTACCCACTGCCTGATCTGTTCAGCACTCAAAGCGCCTGAAACACGGTCAAGCTCTTTTCCCTCTTTAAAGATGATCATCGTCGGGATAGAACGAATGCTACAGCGCGCAGCCGGCGCCTGCTCCTCTTCGGTATTGAGCTTGGCAAATCTTGCTTTCAGAGCAAAACTCTGCGCAGCCTCTTCAAAAGCAGGAGCCATCATACGGCAGGGAGCGCACCATGGCGCCCAGAAGTCGACGACAACAGGGATGTCACTGTTGACAAGTTGGTGATCAAAGGTGGAAGTATCAAGCTGGATCGGCTTGGTATCGAGAAAAGAACCCTTGCACCCGCCGCAGACGGCTCTGTTATAGGACTCTTTATAAAGAATCGCATTCACTTGGCCGCAGTGCGGGCAGACAACTTTTATTTTATCCATACTAATCCTTTTCAGAATTTATACTTTGAAGTTGATATATTTTTCAAGGGGTATTGTCTCTATTTAAAAAGTTCAGAACACTGAAATATGACACGACTTTTTCAACTTTGCAATTTGAGAAAAATCCAACTATTAAAAAAATTCTGAAATTATCCTTTCTTTTGCGCTGCGAAGCGGAGGATTAAACCTCCTGCTCTTCTACTTCCAGGTCTTTCACAGATGTGTTGCGGTGATCCGTATTTCTGTCATGCATACGGCGAAGCGCTTTACTCGCGCGCTCAATTGCCACATCGATTGCAGTATCAAGATCTTTATCGCTTTGATTGATAACGACAGGCGTATTATGTGCTATGTGAAACTCAAATTCGACACCTACGCCATTTTTCTCTTTTGTCAAAACAACATTAGACGTTGTAATATCTAGACCGAATTTATTAAATTGCTCGATCGCCGCATCGATATGCGCTTTGGTGTGGTCACTTAATGTAATGTCTTTAGTTCGAATTTGAATATTCATCTATTATCCTTTTTTATTGATATATTTTAGATTATCACATCTATTCTAATAACAAATTAATAAAGTGAGGCACAGATCCAAAATAATAGTAAATAGAGCCTAATTAGCTATAATTTCACAATCAGTTAAGGGGACAACAAACTCCCAAACGAGTTTTGAAGAGCCCCTTCAAGGAGTTTTTGTGCGCGTTTTAACCGGAATCCAGTCCTCTGGAGATCTCCATATCGGCAACTATTTTGGTTCGATCAAACAGATGATTGATGCCCAGGAGAGCAGTGAAGTCTTTGCTTTTATTGCCAACTATCATGCCATGACCAGTGTGAGCGACGGCGACCGTCTTGCCTCCCTGACGATGCAGGCGGCGATCGACTTTTTAGCCTTGGGAATGGACCCGAACAAATCGACCTTTTGGGTCCAGTCGGATGTCAAAGAGGTACTTGAACTCTATTGGGCGCTTTCGGCCTTTACGCCGATGGGACTTTTGGAGCGGGGCCACAGCTATAAAGACAAAACCGCAAGAGGTATAGCAAGCACGCATAACCTCTTCTCTTATCCCGTGCTTATGGCGGCCGACATCCTTCTTTTTAATTCGGAAGTTGTCCCTGTCGGCAAAGACCAGATCCAGCACGTTGAGATGGCACGCGATATCGCGATTAAATTCAACAATCAGTACGGGGATGTTTTTGTGATACCTGAGTACCGGGTCGATGACAATGTAGCTACCGTTCCGGGCATTGACGGGCAGAAGATGTCCAAATCGTACGGCAATACGATCAACATCTTCGGCGAAGAGAAGAAACAGCTCAAAACGATCAAAAAGATCGTTACCGAAGCCGTACCCCTCGAAGAGCCGAAAGAGTATGAGGAGTGCAATGTCTATAACATCGCCAAACTCTTTTTAAATGCGCAGGAGCGCGCCGAACTGCAGGAACGCTACAGACGCGGCGGGGAAGGACATGGGCACTTTAAGCTCTATCTGCATGATGTGATATGGGAACACTTCCGCCCTTATCGTGAAAAACGCGACTATTTTGAAAACAACCGGGATGAAGTGAGAGAGATCCTTGCTTTCGGTGCATCCAAAGCACGTGAAGTCGCGATGCCGGTTATCGAAAAACTGCGCAGCGTAACCGGCATAAAGTACTAAATCCTTAATCCGATTAAGGAGCTTGTACTCCTTATCTCCCCTTAAATCTCTTTAACTATACTTCGCAAAATTATCTCGAGGAAAAAATATGTATAAAGTAATTATTGAAAAAGAGTGCGGCTGTGTCCGCCGCGCCAATATGCTGCCGGAGTATAGCTTTGATGACAAGGACAGCGCTTTGATCGAAGCGGGCGAGCTTGCCCGCAAGATGAATGACGAGTTCTGCGGTAAACACCAGTTCGGTGTCAGACAAGAGGGTGAAAACTTTCTGGTCACCATGCAGATGCGCGGTTAAGCACTAAGAGGCGTCAGCCTCTTTAAAAACGGATATTCGCTCTGGTTATAAACTTCTTCTCTTCCCACTGCTTCTCTTTTAATTCCAGCAATGTTCTTATTTTTTCATTGACCAATCGATAAGAGACTGTAACAACGGCATTGCCGGCCCCTTGCGGAATGTCAACAGAAAAAGTACGCTCAGAGTTTGCCGCAATAGAGAGATCGGCTGACGCTTTGACAGCAAGATGCGGAATCGTATCCTTGCCGCGTTTGTCGATGTAGTTCTGTGTCAATGAGATCTGTTTTTGCTCAACGATCGTACTTCCCGACTGATAGACAACATCGATCAGCAGCTCTCTTGCTCCGAATCCGGTCGGAATATTATGCGGATTGTCGTTTACAAGCGTAAGCATAAGCTTTTTACCCTGTTTTTTACCAATAAGGCCCAGCGCCCCTTCCCACATCGATGTGGTATGCGCGCCGATAAAACCGTGTTCGCGAACCATACGTTTTTTCGCTCTTCCGTTGTCGATCGGCAAGGTACTTGCAACACCCATCTTCTTCGGACTCATATGACAGTCAGCGCACTGTTTCGTTGTCTCCTTGTACTCTTTTTGCGTATCGGCAAAGACAAGGCCGCTTTCGGAACGGTCGTTCGCATGGCAGACAAAGCAGAGCGTTTTAGGATCTTTGCCGATAAAATCACGAAATTGCGTCTTGTGATAGGGTGAATTTGCATCGTCAAACGGTCCGCTCATCGTACCGACCGGGTTCCAGCTGATACGGTTTATACCGCGTTCGGTAGCCGGAAGATTGTCATGAACTTTGTCAACATTATGGCAGACCATGCAGTTGATCCCCTCCGCCAAAGCATCGCTTTCAACCGCTTTGTTGACTGCCGAGTCTTTGTCCAGTTGCATTACCGCTGCGATCTCATAATCCATGTCTGTCTTCGTCACGGCGATGCGCGGGTTATGACAGACGGCACATTCCACTTTGACAGCATTTATGGATCTGCGCGTTTTACGGTGTACATAGTCCATCGAAGCGCGCAGATACTCATCGCTCGCATAATGTGATTTGGCATGCATTGACGTCTGCCACTGCCTGACGATCGGCATATGACAACTTTTGCAGTTGCTTGAATCGTGGAATTTGTCATTGAGTTTAGGAGCAGCCTCGGGCGAAGCAGCAAAACTCAGACCGGCTAGTAAAAGAAGTGAAATACCAACTTTAAACATATTTTCAACCTTAATACATCTTGTTAGTTGCAGTATACAGTATAGAAAGATAGATTTTCTTAAATTTTACACGTATTAATGGTTCTTATATCATATACAGGCGGATTTAGTAGAAAAATGCTATATTCTATGCGCAACAGGGCATAGGCAGGCATCGAATCGACAACCTGAATCATACGGCTTACTGCAAGCTCGATATGACGCCTGTTCATTATCAAACTGTGTTAAAAAGAGGAGAGTGTCACCTTCCGGCGTTCAGAACGCTTCTCTTTTCTGATCCAGCCAGACCATCAAACCTTTTTGTGCATGCAGACGGTTTTCAGCCTCATCAAAAACAGCGCTTTGAGGACCTTCCAAAACGCTTTCGCTTACCTCTTGGCCGCGATAGGCAGGAAGGCAGTGGAGAAAGAGCGCATTTTCGCTGCTAAGCGCCATCAAGGCCTCATCGACGATGAAACCGTCAAAGGCTTTAATGCGTTCCTCTTTTTCATCCTCCTGCCCCATTGACGCCCAGGTGTCCGTCGTCACGACTGTGGCGCCGCGAACGGCCTCTTGAGGCGAATTGGTGAAGATAAGTTTACTGCCGCTCTCCTGTGCAATAAGCTCGGCTTCCGCTCTGACATTGTCGTCGACTTCATACCCCTTCGGTGTCGCAACGCGCAGTTCAAATCCCAGTTTTGCCGCCAGCATCATCCATGAATGGGTCATATTGTTGCCGTCACCGACATAGGCCACTACCGGTTCGTCAGCACAATTGTGTTCGATCATCGTCATGTAATCTGCCAAAAGCTGTACCGGGTGATACGAATCGGTCAATCCGTTGATGACCGGCACATTGGAGTAGGATGCGAACTCTTCCAGCATGGCATGGGCAAAGGTACGGATCATTACCATGTCGCACATCGACGAGATCACACGGCCGGTATCTTTGATCGGTTCGCCGCGGCCGAGATGGATGTCGCGGTTGGAGAGAAAAAGAGCATGACCGCCAAGCTGGAAAATACCGGTCTCAAAACTGACACGGGTCCGCGTTGAGCTCTTCTCAAATATCATTGCCAGGGTCTTATTCGGCATATAGTGCTTTCGCTCACCGTCTTTTAGCTCTTTTTTGATCTGCAGTCCCAAATCGATTATCTCAAGGATTTCCGCCTTGGAGTAGTCTTTGAGTGTTAAAAAATGTCTCAATATTTTCCTTCTTTCGCTAATATCATATCGCCACTTTCAGCCTTGCCGAAATAGTAGCCTTGCGCATACTCTATGCCTAATTCTTGAATAATAGCATAAATTTCAGAGGTACTTACATATTCTGCGATCAATTTGATATCAAGCGAGTGGGCAAGATCGACAATTCCTTGGACAATGTTACGACTCTCAACATTGAGATCGATGTCTGCGATCAGCGAACCGTCGATCTTGATAAAATCAGGTCTGATCTCTCTCAGATAGGAAAAGTTGGAATAACCTGTACCAAAATCATCAATCGATATCTTGCAGCCAAGTGCTTTGATTCCCTGTATTATCGTGATGTATCGTGATTGAAGCAGCTCTTCGGTCTCGACTAGTTCGATGGAGACACTCGCGCCTTTAACGCTGTGGCGCTGCAGGCTCGTCTGCAGATAACGCAGCATATCTTCATCCAGATCATCACGGGTCATATTGATTGAGATATCTTTGCCATACCGGTGCATCGTTTCAAAACTCTTCTTCACGCAAGCGGATCAAGACTTCAAATTTGGTACATACTTCATCTGCTGTTGAGACGATAGGCTGATAGTACACCTCGAACCGATTTTGCTCAAAAGCACTTTTAATACGCTTGACCCACTCCAGATTTGTCTGATACTGTGTCTTGTAAGAGCCGTCACCGTCATAGACACTGTATCGCCAATGATGTTTTGCCGCATCTTTGACGGCCAGTTCGGCCTGGGTCAGAATGGAGCTGCTGGTCGAAGCCTCATTGCTGTTAGCCAGTCCGAATGTAAAGGTCAAAGGCATCGCGACCCCTTTGTAATGCACCAGATAGGTATTCGTCAAGTCATCAATAACACGCGAGACATACTCTTTGTTTGCACATACGATCACAAATTCATCCGAGCCGACACGGTAGACCTGCAACTTCATCAACGGATCGTTAGCCACCTCTTTAACCAGATCTTTCAAGACCTCTGCTACCTCTTTGAGATAGATGTCACCGACCGCCTGTCCGAATGAGTCATTGATAAGTGAGAAGTTGTAGACATCGATATAGAGCAGACTGAACTGCTTTTTACTTTTCAAAGCTTTTTCCAGGACACTTAACAGTTTGATGCGGTTTGGCAGCAGGGTCAGACCGTCAAATTCGTAGTTTTGACGAATGATCCTGATCTGTTTGTTGATCTTTGTATTAAACGCAAAAAGCTTTCGGAAGACCTGGCCCAGTTCACTCGGTGATTGCATAAGCAGATGCCGGTCTTTTTTGGTCTTGTCCGAATCGCGGCCGCTTAAAAATTCCAGCATCGTTCGCAGCGCTACGTTGATATCCAAAAAGATAAAATAGGCGATCAGACCGACAATCAGGAGCGGGATGAAGAGCATGGCGAAATTTTGATAGATACGCTCATGATATTGCGCGATCTCCCTGCTCAACTCTTTGGAGAGTTGCCTATACTCATCATCCGAGATCAGGCGCAGATTTTGAATATAAGTATGCGTGGAACGGTTCCAGGATTCAAGGTCGAAGAGATCGCCGCTCCCCTTAAAAAGACGGTTGCGGAAATTCTCTTTTTGAATATTCATTTCGACAAAATCGCTGTTGCGGTAGCTGGCATAGAGCTTCTGAAGGGCTGAAGTATCCGCGAAGCGTCTAAAGTTGTCAAACGCGCTTTGGGCTTTTCCGTCGATGATAATAATGACCTCAAAAAGGTCTTCGCTCAGGAACCCTTCTCCAATCACTGCCATTGTCAGATCACTCTCCAAGGCACTGTATTCGACACTGCTGACAATATCAAAATAGCCCATGAATCCGTTATTGCTGTTGTGCTGCGTCATCATAGCGATGATATCGACGAGATGTTTGAGCAGGCCGTCGGTATAAAAACGGACGGCTTCGGTACCGCCAATCTCTCTTTTCAGCAGCTCTTCCCGCACGGAAGGAAGTTTGGCAAGTGCCCTTTTTATGACCGTTCGTTTCTTCTCATACCGGCACTGCTGCATAAACCCCTGCATCCCGGCAAGAGTCTCTGCTGTCTTTTCCGCAGCACGTTCAAATGCCTTGGCATCATGGTCAACATACAAAAAAACGAGTGCGGCACGTCGCTCATCCTGAATGAGCCGCATCAACTTCTCTATCGCCCTTGCCTTTACGATCGACTTCGATACCTCCATCTTGTTTTCGTAGACCGCGTAGTTCATCGAAATATACGAAAGGTTCCAAAAAACAATCCCCGCAATCAGAATAACAATAATGGAACCGATTTTGAGTTTGACACTGAAGCGGCTAAGGAAATAGAGAATGGCGTTGATCATTAACGTCTTTTACCCTAAAAGCCGGGCCACTTCTTTGGCGTGATAGGAGATGATGATATCTGCACCGGCACGTTTGAAACCGATCATCGTCTCCATCATGACACGGTCATAATCGATCAGCCCCTTCTCACCGGCGTGTTTCAACATCGCATACTCGCCGCTGACATTGTAGACCGCAAGGGGAAGGCGGGTGTTTTCTCTGATATCACGGATGATGTCAAGATATGCCAGGGCCGGTTTTACCATCAATATATCGGCACCCTGCATCTCGTCGGCGATGCTCTCGTTGATCGCTTCACGGCGGTTGGCCGGGTCCATCTGGTAGGAACCTCTGTCACCGAATGACGGTGTTGATTCGGCGACATCACGGAAGGGACCGTAATAGCCGCTCGCAAATTTTGTCGAGTAGCTCATAATCGGCAGGTTTTCGTACCCCCCTTCGTCAAGCGCCTTACGCAGTGTCTCGATAATGCCGTCCATCATTCCCGAAGGTGCGATCATGTCGGCACCGGCTTTGGCATGGACCAGGGCCTGTTTCCCGGAGATCTCAAGGGTGGCATCGTTGTCGACTGTCTGATGGACATGATCGATGATCCCGCAGTGCCCGTGATCGGTGTATTCGCAGAAGCAGAGGTCCGTCACGACGAACATGTCTGGATGCGCTTTTTTGATGGCCCGCACCGCTTCAGCGATGATCCCATGCTCGCAAAGCGCGTCTGAACCGACCGAGTCTTTGACCTCGGGAATACCGAAGAGAATAATGGAATAAAGTCCAAGGGTCTTAAGCTCTTCACACTCTTTCACCGCTTCGTCGATGCTCATCTGGAAAACACCCGGCATCGAAGCGACCTCCGTCTTAATGCCCTCTCCCGGACGTACAAAAAGCGGGTAGATGAAATCATCTTTTGAGACATGGGTCTCGCGAACAAGGGCACGAAGATGCGGATTTAAACGGTTGCGACGAAATCGTTGAAACATGATTTACCTTTGGATATGGGTTGAACAGTTAATATTCAGGTATAATTCGAGTACCTAATAGTATCAATTCGATCATTAAAGTAAGTAGATAAAAGTATGAATATAAAAATTTCTGATGTTGCAAATCTCCCTTCGCGTTTTGGCGATTTTAAGGTCAAAGCCTTCAAAGAGGGCCATAAAGAACATCTCGTGATCTATAAAGAACCGCTTGATGAGACGCCGATCGTCCGTGTTCACTCCGAATGCCTTACCGGCGATGCCATCGGCAGCCTGAAATGCGACTGCCGCGACCAGCTGGAGTTCGCTCTGAAAGTCATTGAAAAAGAGGGCGGTATGGTGCTCTACCTGCGCCAGGAGGGACGCAGCATCGGTCTGCTAAACAAGATCAACGCCTATGCGCTCCAGGACAAAGGGCTCAACACTGTCCAGGCCAACCATCAGCTCGGCTTTGCCGCAGATGAACGCACCTATGAGATCGTTACGACCATCCTGGACCATTTCAAGATCAAAAAGATCCGGCTGCTCACCAACAACCCGGCCAAGATCAACTCGCTCGAAAAGATCGAGATTATCGAAAGACTGCCGATCATCATCGATTCGAATGTGCATAATGAAGGTTATCTCAAGACGAAAAAAGATGAGATGGGACACCTGTTCTAAGCATTTCTCTTCTTCAGGTAGCAGAGATTATTTTCCGACCTGTGTTACCGAGGCCTCTCTCCATCCACAAAAACCCATCGGTCAAATAGATCGATCAGCAGCCCCTGAACAACCCCGCCAACGATCAGGTAGAGGCTGATGATGATCGTAAAGGGCCATCCGAAATACTCTACCATCAGCGGGATCCAGGGAAGTTTTATCGCCCTGACGTAAATAAAGGCAGCGATCAGCCCCATTTTTGTGCCGTGGCCGCGAAGATCGCTTAAAAGAGGGAACCAGATGTAGGCAGGGCCGTGGCTCAGGATGCCGCCTGCGACAGCGATCAGCCAGCCGCGAAGACCCGACTCGCTGCCCAGAAACCTCGCCATCTTTTTTGGGTTGAAAAAGTAGTTAAAGAGCCCCAGCAGTACGATCACCACTATCAGGGCAGGCAGCAGTTTGGCTAAAACCTGCCAACTTTCAGCCAACGCAGCAAGCGCCTTGTCGGGGGTTGTGCCAAAAAGAAGCAGGTAGGCAAGCAGCACCAGCGCCAAAAAGTAGATACCGCTTACCTTCACAGGCGCGCCTCTCTTCGGGCTCATGAAAACAGCCTCAGTGTTGCGACACTTGCAACTGCGATGATGAGAGCGAAAATGAAAGCGAGAATATTCCGCTGCAGCATAAACCGAAGACCGAAAAGTCTACGCTCCAAGGGGAGCTGCACGAAGCCGATCGTCACCCAGGAGACGATAAAAGCGCTCACAGCGTACATACTGATGCCGCTGTCGCGCAGTTCGCCGCCGATCACATAGCTCGCTACCGGCTGTCCGGCCGAGATGCTGCCCGCCGCGGCGCCGATCAGAGTGTCATAAAGCGGGTTTCCGCTGAAGACGGAGCGCAGCGCCGCCTCACTGACCAGGGTATCAAAAAGCCCGATCATTAAAACGACACCCAGCAGCATCGGTGTGATGGCCAAAAAACTTTTGGCAGCATTTTTAACTGCCCGGTAAAGAGAGGGAGTTTCCATCATATTCCTATTCAACAAACAACATAAAGATCATCCCTGCGCGAGACTAATACGGCAGCAACATCTCAGCCTGC
>CAZNQJ010000027.1:0-9864 GCA_964575205.1 uncultured Campylobacterales bacterium
ATGTTTGAAATAATAGATAGAATGAGATCCTGAAAAGAGTAGTGTTTTTGTTTTCAGATGATAGCATGTATCAGATAAAATGATAGTAATAAGGCCTGGATCTCCGGCTTTTACAGCTTTTCAACAGGAGGTTGAAATGCGTAAAAGAGAGGCGGGTGAAATCGGAAAAATAGAATAGAACACTTTTGGTATATAATTCGCAGATGGAAGAACTAGAGATAATCTATCAAGACGAGTACCTCGTCGCGATCAACAAACCGACCGACCTTCTGGTGCACCGCTCCTGGATCGACAAGGACGAGACCCGCTTCGCCATACAGATGCTGCGCGACCAGATCGGCCGGTATGTCTACCCGGTCCACCGCCTCGACAAACCGACATCGGGGGTGCTGCTCTTCGCCCTCACCAAAGAGATCGCCAGGGCCCTCTCCGAGCAGATGCAGGCGAATGCGTTCAAAAAGCAGTATCTGGCCCTTGTCCGGGGCTATACGGAGGAGAGCGGCCTTATCGACTATGCCCTCAAAGAGCTGCTCGACAAGATGACCGATGCCAAAGCAAGAGAGGACAAAGCGGCCCAGGAGGCGGTAACCGCCTATGAAAAGATCGGTCAGGTCGAACTGCCGTTTGAAGTGGGCCGCTACAACACGGCGCGCTACTCGCTGTTGAAGCTGAACCCGCAGACGGGGCGGAAGCACCAGCTCAGACGCCACATGAAGCACATCCTCCACCCGATCGTCGGCGATACGAAGTACGGCCGTGGGGAGCATAACCGTTTCTTCAGAGAGCAGTTCAATGCCCACCGACTGCTGCTCCATGCCAATGCCCTGACCTTTACCCATCCGGTATTAAACCGGGAGCTCACCCTGACGGCCGGGATGGATGCGGTGTTCCTGGACCTCATTGGAGAGATGGGACTCGATTGTGCTATAAACCTGACCGAAAGCAGCGCCAACTTTAAAGATGAACATGAAAACAGTTAATTTTCAAGAGGACAACTTTGCAGAAGAGTACAGAGCTCTGGACCTATCGGCAGCTGAGATCTTTTCAAAAGAGTTTGAGGAGTGCACCTTCATAAACTGCGATTTCAGCGATGCACGGCTGAGCCGCTGCATCTTTGACAGGTGCCGTTTTGTCAAGTGCAATATGGGGGTCGTCAAAGTCGACGGCAGCAGGTTCTCGGAGGTTGTTTTTGAAGAGTGCAAATTGAGCGGTGTCGACTGGACGAAAGCCTTGTACTCGGATATTCTGGTCAGTGCTCCGTTTACTTTTCTCAACTCGGTTCTGGACTACTCCTCTTTTTACGGCCTTAAACTGCAGGAGCTTGTTATCAGGGAGTGCAGGGTGCATGACGCGGACTTCAGAGAGAGCGATCTCTCTCTGGCAGATTTCAGGGAGACGGATTTTACCGACAGCCTCTTTCGCAACACCAACCTGAGCGGCGCCGATCTGACCCTGGCCGAGAACTACCGTATCGACATCCACGTGAATACGATCAAAGGGGCCAGGTTCAGCCGCTATGAGGCGTTCAGCCTGCTTGAGAGCCTTGAGATCATCCTGGTGGATTAAGGCCGAGAAGAGACCTCAGAGGTGTCTAGACTCTCTTTTTCAGTTCAAACAGATCTTTTCTTCTGTCTTTCAGGTTTTTGACACTGCCGAACTCATGCAGTTCTGTCAGCAGACCGATGTCGACATCCGCTATCAGGATCATCTCACTGTTGGGGATGGCTTCGGCTTTTATTCCGTTGGTCGGAAATGCAAAATCACAGGGGGTGAAGACCACGGATTGGGCAAACTGGATATCCATGTTGTGCACATTGGGCAGATTTCCTACGCTCCCGGCGATAGCGACATAACATTCGTTCTCGATCGCTCTCGCCTGTGAACAGTGTCTTACTCTTGAATAGCCGTTTTGGGTGTCTGTTAAAAAAGGGACAAACAGAATATCCATCCCTTCATCGGCAAGCAGTCGGCTCAGCTCGGGGAATTCGGCGTCATAACAGATGAGTATCCCTATTTTTCCGCAGTCCGTGTCATTTGTTTTGAGCTCACTCCCCCCTTGCATCCCCCATACTTTGGCCTCATCGGGTGTGACGTGAATTTTCTCATAGCGGTCGATCGTGCCGTCTCGTCTGCAGAGGTATCCGACGTTGTACAGGTTGCCCTCTTTCATTTCAGGCATGCTCCCCGAGATGATATTGATATTATAAGAGATAGACAACTCCGAGAATTTTTGAATGATATCATGCGTATGTTTTGCCAGCTCCCTGATCGCGGCAGGTTCGGAAAGGTGGTTGTTCTCAGCCATCAGAGGCGCATTGAAAAACTCCGGAAACAGCGCAAAATCCGAGCGGTACCCCGAAACGGCATCGATGAAATATTCAGCCTGCTGCAGCAATTCTGCCAGGTTTTTATAAGGGCGCATCTGCCACTGGATCAGTCCCAGTCGAACGACGGTCTTCTTGGTCGTCGCTTTTTTATTGGGCTTTTCATAATAGATATTGTCCCACTCGAGCAGAACCGCATACTCTCCGGACTCTTTGTCCCCTTCCAGGTACCCCTTCAGCACTTTTGCGGGGTGAAAGTCGTTGGAGATCTGAAAGTTCAGTACAGGATCATTGATCTCCTTTCTTTTGACCTTTTCGATGTACTCTTTCGGTGAAAGTTCATTCGCGTATTTGTGGTAATTCGGGATTCTTCCCCCGAAGGCGATCCCTTTGAGGTTGAGCTTTTCACACAGCTCTTTTCGGTAGTCATACAGACGCCTTCCCAAGCGCATGCCCCGGTATTTCGGCTCTATGAAGACATCGATCCCGTAAAGTATGTCGCCCTTGTCGGTGTGGGTGTCAAAGGTATAGTTTCCGGTTATCTCGCTATAGGTGTGATGATTTTCAAATTCATCATAATTGACAATGATCGAGAGGGCGCATCCTGCGATCTTTCCGTCGACTTTTATGACGATCTGGCCTTCGGGGAACTTTTCGATCAATGATCTGAGCTGCCCCTCTTTCCAGTAGGCGTCAGGAATCGGCTCATAGACCAGGAGCATGATCTCTTTTAACTCCTGATAGTCATCCATGCTGAGAAAGTTCAGCTCAATATTTTCTCTGATTTGCGTCTCCACTTTTCTCCGATTGCTTCCAAAATTTTTAAAAGGAGATAACGATCTCAGCTTTTAAAATGTTCCATATCCGCTCTTATTAATTATAGCAGTTTTAAGGCATTCGACCTTGAAACATGCGTTTGCGGAAAACAGAATTCCGAAGAAAAAGCAGAGGGCGAAGAAGAGGCGCATTGGCCAACGAATTGCGCGAATGAGACGAATACTGGTCGCCTGAAGCGGTATTATTCATCAACAACGGGGTAAAACCGGAGATCGGTTAAGATGATTTCTCTATAATTACAGCCACAAGGAAACACAATAAAAAAATCATTCATTATCTTATTCATGGCACTCTCTTTCAGCAATCTTTATGCCGATAGAACGGAAACAGTTGCAAAAATCGGTGATTATATTCAAATTGCGATTCCGTTAACGGCATGGGGGACAACGCTCTACCTGGGAGATACCGAAGGTCAAATTCAATTTTATGAATCTTTTGCAACCAATATTGCTGTGACGCATGGTCTGAAATATCTTGTTAAAGAAAAAAGACCTGACAGCAGCAATATGGATTCGTTTCCATCCGGACATACCTCGGCATCGTTTCAGGGCGCTGCATTTATCCATTTACGGTATGGACTGAAATATGCGATTCCGGCATATATTGCAGCAACTTATGTCGGATTCAGTAGGGTTTATGCCAATAAACATTACACCCGCGATGTTATTGCCGGAGCTGTTATAGGCAGCGCCAGTGCTGTTGTATTCACCGATAAATATAAAAATATTGCTATCTCCCCTATTGTTTATAACGGGACTTACGGCGCTACTGTAAAATACAGTTTCTGATTTAAATATAGAAAATATAATGCCTGTGCATTAAAACGGTGTTGCGGGCAAGCCCGGTTTTTCTTACAAGAGCAGGCGGCCACCAATATCACTGCTTGATCGCAAAGTCAAAATACCGCTCTTTGAACGGCTCGTCTTTCAGAGTGAAGTGCCACCACTCCTCGGCGTAGTTCTGAAAGCCGTTCTCCTCCATCACCTTTTTCAGCCGCATTCTGTTCTTATGCTGCTCTTTTGTCACCGCGTCACTCTCCGTGTGTGAACGCGGATCGAAAAAGTCAAAGGGGGTGCCCATATCGAGACCGTCGATGGTCAGATCAAGCGTGCTGCCGCGGCTGTGGCCCGATTTTGCGGCGATGTAGCCAAGTTTGAAAAGCTCTTTCTTATTGACGCCCGGATAGTAGGCACTTTTCATTTTGGTATCGTTAAGCTCTTTCGCCCAGCGGACAAAGTGGTCGACCGCGCGCTGCGGGCGGAAGCAGTCGTAGACACGGAGGGTCTGCCCCTCTTTCTGAAGCGACGCCTGCACCTTTTGCACGGCAATGGCAGCCTCCTTTGTCAGGTAGCAGATGGGCTCTTCATAGCCGTCGACCGGGCTGCCGATAAAGTTGTCGGTGCCGGCATAACGCATCTCGTATCGGATGGAAGGACTTTGGGAGTTGACGTTGAGAAAGGCCTCTGTCGTGTCGCCGCTTTTGGGATCATCGGCCAAAAGTGTCAGCGTCAGGAGAGTTAACAGAAGTGCTTTCATGGCTCTACTTTGTATGATTATGGGGTAGTATACAGAGATGAAAATAAATTTTGGGAGAGCGGGATGGAACTTCGTTCATGGGTGATAAAGGTCGGGAGTCGGAATGTCCTGAACAGACTGATCGATATGGTGCAGAAACAGGAACTCGAAGAGATCTTTCTCTGTCAGGTCATTGAAGATGATGCCGTGATGAAAGGGTTTAGGAAAAACGATGTGATCGCGATGCTCTCAAGCAAAGGCTTGAAGATCAAACCGAAATTAAGCGCAATGGGCGAATGCGTTCTGCTGGACGATCTTGACGATGCGATGTTTGAGATAGATGATGAAGGCGCTGCGCTGAAAGGGGTCCTCTACCCTGAGAGCGAAGAAGAAGAGCTGAAGATGGTCGAACTGTTGAAGTAGGGGGCTTCCTCTCTAGGCTTCGGGCACTTTCCTGTCAAAAAGCAGCACAGCGATCACCGCGCTCAAGGCACCGAAGAAGACAATCGCGTAGCCGGTAGGAAGGTCAAGATAATAGGAGGCGATGATCGCAGCTGTTCCGAAAAGTGTCCCTGTGAGCAGGGCAACGTTGTAGGGCGAAAAACGCTTTTGCATGAGGCCGATCAAAGCCGGTGCGATCAGCAGGACGAAGACGACCAGAACGCCGGCGAGCTGCACCGATGAGGTGACGGTGACGGCGAGCAGGCCGAAAAAGAGCAGCTCATGCGCCAGCCCCTTCAATTTAGGCAATACCCAGAACAACAGCATGCCGATACCCGCATAGATAAGCGCACTTTTGATGATCGCATCCGTTGAGGTGAAAAGGACATCAGCCGCCAGCAGGGCGCTGAAGTGCTCGCTTCCTTCGGGGTTTTGCGCAAGGATCAGCATGATGCCGCTGGCACCGAGCACATAAAGCAGCCCGATGAAGGCTTCGATGTAGCGAAGGCGGCTGACCGCAAAGGTGATAAGCAGCGCCCCCGTCAGCGCAAAAAGCAGGGTGAGGGGATAGAGGTAGTCGCTGTGAAAAAAGCTCACACTGATCGCAGAGCCTACGGCGGCGATCTGCCCTATGGCCAGATCGGTAAAGATGATGCCGCGGCGGATGATTCTCAGACCAAACCAGCTGTGAACAGCAACCAGGATGATGACGAGAAACAGGAGCGGCGTGAGCAGCGACATCATGGCTGTGTGACTCGTTCGACCATGGTGTTGTAAAGATTTTCAAGGGTGTCCGCCTCGTGAACGGCATCGACATCGTGGGGCAGTGTCACAACATGCGCGCCTGTTTTTTCAGCGATGTACGCTGCGGTCTTGGGATTGTGATAGACATCCTGCAGGATCAGTGTGACGTTTTGGGCTTTCATCTGATCGATCAGCTCCATGGTGTGGCGCGAAGAGGGGTTGATGCCCGGAAGCGGCTCGATATTGCCGATGCTGACCAGGCCGAAACGTTTCAGAAAATAGTTGTAAAGCTCATGGTACTGGACCACTTTCTTGCCCTTAAGCGGCGCCATCTCTTTTTCCCAGACCGCAAGCTTCTGTTTCCATTGCTGCGTAAAGGCTTCGGCATTGTTTTGATATGCTGCGGCGTGCTCCGGGTCGATGCGTGTCAGCTGCGCTGCAATCGCATCGGCAAGCGAAGGCATGATGAAGGGGTCCGTACTGAAGTGCGGGTTGCCGTCGGGGTGGATATCACCGCCTGAACGGCTGACGGAACTCGGCTTGTTGATCAGTGTCACAAAATGGCTGAGATCGAGAAAGCCTTTTGTCCCGGGCTGGATACGGGCATTGTTCGATTTGGCGATAAGCGGCGGCATCCAGCCGATCTCAAGCTGCGCTCCGTTGATGATCAGCAGGTCGGCTTGCGCCACTTGACGAATGAGGGAAGGGCGTGGCACGACAAAATGGGGGTCCCAGTTCCCTTTGGCCAGGGTAGCTACCTCGACGTTATCGCCGCCGACCGCTTTTGTCAACGCAGCGATATAGGGATAGCTGACGGCCACCTGGACCTTGGCAAAGAGTGCCGGGACGATCAAGAGTAAAAGAAATAGATATTTTTGCATCATAACTCCTTAGAATGCGTGTGCGCCATGCGATCCGATGGCGATGTTGAGTTCAAGAATAAACTCGTTAATGTCTTGTATATTGCCTGTCGTTGCATCTTCGAAAGCACTGCTGTGGCTGTACTGGGCGCGCAGACGCGAAAATTCACTGGGGTTGTACTCGGCCATAAGCGTGTATTTGTCGAGATTGTCGGATTGCTTGTCGCCATCGATCTCATTTTTGAAAATCGTGTCATAACGCACCCCTGCACGCCAGTTTCGGTTGTAGGCATAGACAAGCTGGCTGTAGGCGCCGGCCTGTTTGATGGCGAAGTCACTGTCTGCAGCCACATCGCTGCCGGACATATCGCGGTAAAGCAGTTCGCTCTGCCAGCCGAGATAGCTGTAGCTGTTAAAATAGGACTTCACAAGCAGATCGGCGCCGTAAAGTTTTGTCCTTGCGTCAACGGCTTTCTCTTCGCTTTTGAAATCGCCTGTAGCGGCACTCACGCCGAATAAAATCGTGGTATCGTCAATGTCAAACGAGTTTTTGAGATAGCCTACTGTCAATGCCGGAGCCCGCGCTGCTTCTACGTTATCGAAACTCTCATTGCTGAAGCTGGCACCGTTGCCGCTCTGCATCAGCTCGACACCCGCCATCATATACCAGGGCGTCGGTGCAAGCCACTGCAGCTGCAGACCCGCATTGTTGAGCCCTTCGGGAGAGAGAAAGGTGGTGTAGACAAGGGGGGCATCGGCAAAATCCCAGGCATGCTGGTGCTGGTGGTTATGGCGTCCGAAATCCGATTTGAACTTACCGCCTTTGAGTCTGAGGTGCCACGGCAGGGCGCGGGTCGTAAAATAGGCCTCTTCGATCTCAACACCTTCGGTATTGAAGTGAAAGACGCCGTCAAGTTCAAAAACCTGATCGACGTCGGAGTGGAGGCTGAGTTCCGCATAGTTGAGGTTAAAGCCGTTATTGGTGTTGAACTCGACGTACTCAGGATACTCAGTACCCAACAGAGAGAGGTTTTCCTGTTGGTTGTCCTTTATATTCCGGTTGGTATAGGTTGTATCGACTATCAGGGCGATATCGGGGATAAACGCACTCTGGTTGAAACTGGAACTGTAGGCGGTGTAGGAGGACTCTTGCGCCCAGACAAACAGCGGCAGCAAGGCCGCAGTCAAAACAATTTTTTTCATAAATTCTCCGTTATAAAGCATTCGCGCATCCATTACCGGTCTGCGCAGAGCCTGGTTCTAAAATAGGTTTGAGTTCTTATTGATGTTTATGAAAAAAGCGGCGGAGCGCGCGCGTTGAGTGTGGAGATAGGCGAATAGCTGAGATCGCATTCGGGCAGGAGGATCGCCTCAAAGAGGGTCGTCAGCCTGCTCAGCTCTCCCTGCGTTTCAGGCACCAACGCATTGTCGTGCTGCACCAGGGTACAGATCTGACAGTCGCTGCTGTTGTGGTTCGGCAGCAGTTCGTGCAGGCTGGTCGTCAGCGTTGTGATGATAAAAAGGAGTGCCAGTAATGTATTTATTCGAAGTTTCATCGCTGACATTTTAGCACAATCTACTTGTGCATGACGTTGATCGGGCAGAGATAGAGTAGCTGCTATAGCGGGAAAAGGAGTTAACGAAAAACTAACACTCTTTTGTTCCATTAAGCGAAGATCAAAAGGGGTGAAAATGCGAATTTAATGCTTGAGGACGACCCGAAGCTTGCAGGACCGGTCACGGCCTATCTGCAGCAGCACTATGTGGTCGATACGCTGGCCGGTGTCGAGGAGGCGGGCGACTATCTGGATCAGTTCAATTACGATGTTCTCCTGTTGGAGAGGAATATCAACGGCATTGATATCGGAATGTCCATGTTCCAAAAGGTCAAAGCGAAAAACATACAGACCGGGGTGATCGTCATCAGTGCGTATGATACGATCGCTGACAAGATCAGCGGTCTTAACCTCGGAGCGGATGACTACCTTGATAAGCCCTTTGACAATGATGAACTCCTGGCACGGATCAATGCCCTTGCACGGCGTCATCAGAATGTGGCTTTGATTGATCTGAACGCAATGAAGTGCGATGCTGCAATCAAACATCTCGAATATAAGGGAGAGGCTGTCAACCTGACACGCAAAGAGAGCGACCTTTTCTTTTATCTGCTGCAGAAACAGGGCACGATTGTCTCAAAAGAGGAGCTGCTTGACGCCCTCTATCTCAACCCGTAGAACATCTCTTCAAATACGCTCGATGTGACCGTAGGCCATATCCGTAAGAAGCTGCCTGTCGAAGTCATAAAGACCGTTAAGACCCGGGGATATATGATTGAAAAAGCCCAAAAGTCTCCAGTTCTCGATCATCTTCTTTTTTGCCGTCAGCTCGATTGTGACTTTTCTGCTCTTAGGTGTCTATGTCGTCTATGATTATCATAAAGAGCTGCATCTAAACCTGCAGAACTCGATGGGTGTTCTGGCTGATGACGTGGTGCGGCATGAACTGTACAGGAACGATCCGAACACGATCAAAGCGAGTTTTCATCTTTTGGAAGGGTATCATGAGGCACCCTTCATTGCGCTGTTTGATCATCTGACCTTTTCCATAGTTGAAGCGCTTCCGACAGCGCAGGAGGAGTGCCGCGTCATACGGGAACTGCCGCAAGAGCGTTATCTGGTCGTGCGTTCCGGTCTTGACGCCGTGAACGCCAAAACATTGAGCTTTGTCTATAAACTGCTGTCGGTATTCGGCAGTGTACTGCTGCTTTTTATTCTGATATTTGCCTATTTCCTCAACCGCCTGTTTCTGCCGCTGCGCTGTCTGGTGCGTTTCTGCAAGGACTTATCAGGCGAAAAAGAGAGCATGCCCCTTTGCGCCGGCAGCGCCGAGGTGACAAATCTGAAAAAAGCCGTTGTCGGACTGCTGGAATCGAACCAGACGCTCTGCAAACAGAAGCAGGACATCTTCAAAGAGGCGGCGCATGAGATCAAATCGCCGCTTGCGATCCTCAAAGCACGGCTCTCACTGTTTAAACAGAATGAAGATTTCGATAAAGCGGCTTTCATCCGCGAGAGTGAGGATGACATCAGGACCATCAGCAACAAACTGCGTGAGCTGCTCTTTCTCAAAGAGATCGAGTGGGA
>CAZNQJ010000028.1:0-9794 GCA_964575205.1 uncultured Campylobacterales bacterium
CGGTACAACAAAAGAGCTTGCTCTCTCTTACGCTTCTGCAATCGGCGGCGGACGTACTGCGATTATCGAGACAACCTTCAAAGACGAGACTGAGACTGACCTTTTCGGTGAGCAGGCTGTACTTTGCGGCGGCGCGACTTCACTTGTCCAGGCCGGTTTCGAAACATTGACAGAAGCGGGTTACGCTCCTGAACTGGCATACTTCGAGTGTCTGCATGAACTTAAACTGATCGTTGACCTGATGTTTCAGGGTGGTATCGCCGATATGCGTTACTCTATCTCCAACACGGCTGAGTACGGTGACTATGTTTCAGGCAAACGTGTTATCAATGCTGAGTCAAAAGCGGCAATGAAAGAGATCCTTAAAGAGATCCAGGACGGACGTTTTGCCAAAGACTTTATCCTTGAAGGTCAGGCAGGTTACCCTCGCATGAACGCTGAGCGTACCAATGCGAAAGCATCTCTAATCGAGCAGACCGGTGTTAAACTCAGAGCCATGATGCCGTGGATCTCTGCAAATAAAATCGTAGACACTTCTAAAAACTAAAACAGCGGCGCACTTGCTGCGTCTCTACGTTCGTCATGCCCGTCAGGGCACTTCCTCACTTGTTCCTTGCAATTACACCACTCTTTTAGTTTTTACAAAACCAAAATCCATTCTTATAATCTACTGGACTGTCATATCTATTTTGGGTTGAGTAAAGAAGAGATTACTTCTTGAAGTGAAAGCGTTTTTCGCGGTGAATCTTCTCATGGTGTACCGATCTAAACCAGAGCCAGCGCACCAGGTAATAGCTGACAACCGCCAGCGTTAAGGCGGTAAAGAGCGCACCGGCATAGAGCGGAATGATCACCTCCATCAGCTTTGATAGAAAGGCTGTCGAAAACCAGTCCATCGTAAACAGTTCGACCATAAAGTCGAGGTTCTGGCTGATCGGACTCATGGTAAGCAGATCGCCGATAACGAGCTCGGCGTAAAAAACAAAGGGCATCGTGACCGGATTAGTGATCCAGACCAGGCTTACGCCTATGGGCACATTAAATTTGATGAAGGGAATCATTAAAACAACGGCAAGCATCTGCAGCGGCATCGGGATGAAAGCGTAAAAGACCCCGACTAAAACGGCTTTGGAAACAGAGTTTCGGTTGACGCTGAGATACTCTCTTGGAATATGGTATTTGGCGATGATCGCATCAAGTTTATTGCTGCTTTTGCGTTTTTTAAAGACTCTTCTAATCATGAAAGTAATTATACTAATCTACTATCAATCTTATCTAAGTTTGTCGAAGAAAGCGAAGGTATTGCTCTTTTGTGTGTCATGATGTCATATTAATCCACATCTAACACATTGTTGAATAGAATTAAAAAATTAAAAAAGACAGGCAGCCATGGCATCCAGAAGAGCTTCGACACCGAAAAAGTCAGTTAAAAAACCGTCCCCGAGAAAAAAGTTCGACCTGCATGGATTCCTCCACTATTTTTATTGGGTATTGGCCATCGTTTCGGTGTTGGGGGCAGCGGGTGTTGTCGGTTTTTATGCCGGGTACAATAGTGCCAAAAAAGAGGATGCCGGTTTGCTGAGCAGACATGCGGCAGTGGCCGAAAAATTACAGAAAAAGGTCGCCGAGCTCTCCAACCAGACGGCCAAACATGAGTATGACGACGCTTCCAGGCCCCCGAACGGACTGGAAAAAAAAGTACAGAAAGTAGCGGGTGAAAAGGGGCAGTTGGCTATTATTTTCGACGATGTCGCTTTTGCCGGCGATGTGAGACAGATCAAAGCACTGGATATCCCTGTGACAATGTCTTTTCTGCCGCCGACCTCACGCCACCCTGATTCCGCCAAGTTGGCAGCTAATGAGCCCTATTATATGGTGCATCTTCCGATGGAAGCGATGAATTTTCATTCGCCTGAAAAGTCTACTCTGCTGACGAGCGACTCCAAAGAGAAAGTGATAGAGCGTATTCAAAATATCAAAAAGCTTTTTCCGAAAGTCGAGTTTATCAATAACCATACCGGCAGCAAGTTTACCGCGGATGAGCGTGCGATGAATAAGTTGATCTTTGCACTGAGGCTTGAAAAGATCGGCTTCATAGACTCGCGCACTACGGCAGAGAGCAAGGCGAAAAAAGTGATGAAGCGCTACAAGATGCCTTATCTTACCCGCGATATCTTTCTGGACCATGATGATGATGTCGACACGATCAAAAAACAGATTAAAAAGGCGATCCGCATTGCCGGCAAATATGGCCAGTGTATTGCTATCTGTCACCCGCACAAGGCGACTCTTCAGGCGCTTGAAGAGTCCAAGGCCCTTTTCGACGATATCGAGCTAGTCCGTATTGACAAATTGCGAAAATGATTACGCAGACGCTCCCCAAAGAGGCTTTTCACCATTTTTCAGCGATGAAAAAGGAACCGAAAGAGATCTTTTTCCGCGGTGATACAGGGCTTTTAAACCGACCGAAGATCAGTATCGTGGGTACCCGCAGGCCGAGCCAGTACACCGAGTATATGACAGTAAATATTGCGAGAAAACTCTCTCAGGCCGGAGTTGTGATTGTCAGCGGAGCCGCTATGGGCGTCGATGCGCAGGCGCATTACGGTGCCGGTGTCGGCAACACGATTGCTGTGATGGCAAACGGACTCAATATCCATTACCCCGCCACCAACAGGGAACTGATCAGAGGGATCGAAAAAGAGGGGCTGACGATCAGCACCTATCCAGATGATACCATATCAGCATATTGGAGTTTTGTGGCACGTAACGAGCTTGTGGTGGCGCTGGGTGATGTATTGATCGTTTCTGAAGCCGAGCGCAACAGCGGCTCGATGCGCAGTGTCGAGTATGCTAAAAAGATGGGTAAAAAGATCTACACCTTTCCGCATCGCATGGGCGAGAGCGAAGGAAGCATGGAGCTGGTCAAAAAGGGCGAAGCCGAGATCATTTACGATGTCGATGCGTTTGTCGCGCGATATGGAGAGGCCAAGATCATAGAGAACGACGAATTCCTGCAATTTTGCCAAACGGCCCCGAGTTATGAAGCGGCATTGAAACTTTTTGGCGAGAAAGTCTCCCTTTATGAACTGGAGGGAAAAATCGCCGTTAAAGATGGCCGTGTCAGGGTGCTGTGACGGCATAATTTTTGACCGAAGTAGTCGATCCTGTTCTTCCCGTCTCTCTTGGCCCGGTACATCGCTTCATCCGCTTTTTGGATCAGATCAGCCGCATTGTCTGTATCCTGTGGATAAAAACTGATGCCGGCACTCATTCCAAGGCTGATCGCGTTTCCGTCGATTTCAAAAATCATGTTGTTGATGTTCAGGATCTTTTCTGTGAGGACAGTCAGGTCCTGTGCCCCTTCAATATCGCCAAAAATAATAACAAACTCGTCTCCGCCGTAACGGCAAACCGTATCTTCCGCGCGGACAACAGATGAGAAGTAGTCACTGCATTTTTTTAGGGCATGATCGCCTACGGTATGGCCATAGGTATCGTTGATCGGTTTGAAATTATCGAGATCGCAGAAGATGACGGCCACACATTTACTGAAACGTTTGGCATGGTTGATCGCCTGGTTAAGACGGTCTTCAAGCAGGACGCGATTGGCGAGCCCGGTAAGGGCATCATGAGTCGCGAAGTAGGCAAATTCAAGCTCACTGGAGCGGTGTGCCGTGACATCGGAAAAGACACCGATATAGTTTTGTACATGGTCATTGGCATCTTTGATGCTGCTGATACTGAGCCATTCGATGTAGATCTCATCATTTTTACGGCGATTTTTGATCTCGCCCTGCCAGTACCCTTCATGATTGATCTTCTGCCACATCTTTTTATAAAATCCCTTGTCATAGATCGATGATTTCAGAAGACTGGGATCTTTGCCGAGCACATCTTGCTTTGTATACCCGGTAATCTCGCTAAAGGCATTATTCACACTGACAATGCGGTTATTAGCGTCGGTGATGATAATGCCGTCAACAGTATGATCGAACATGGCACTTCTGATCTTATAGTCACGAAGGTTCTGCTGGTTTTTGATGGCCGAACCGATGATCCGGGCGACGGTCTCCAGCATTTCAAGGCTGGAGTGATCAAAGAGTGTTTTTTGGTTATGCCCTATACCTAAAAATCCCCACCATTTTTGGTTGGAAAAAATGGGAAGGACCAGAAGTGCATTGATCTTGTACGAACGCAGCAGCGATCGCTGTTTGGCGTTAAAGCTCTCTATCGTATTGTTGACGGATTCACCGTTTGAGAGCTTCTTTTTCCACTCTTGCAGATCAAGATCATTGTAGTGCAGAAGGTTCGGCGTAAACGCTTCGTAATCATCATTGATGGAGAGATGTCGCTCTGCGATAACGGGGTTGCGGATATTCTGATTCTTAAAGACAAAGATCGAGGAGGCCTCGGCGGCATCTTTGAGCGCCTTCATCTGTTGATGCAGCGTCTTGTTCCAGTCTTCCTGCTGCAGAAACTTTTCGGCCATCTCTTTGATGACATGCAGGATGTTCTGCTGCCGGTTAAGCTCGGCTTCTATTTTGCGTTTGTCGATGATCTCACTGGCCAGGTTCGCGATGACGTCGTGAAAGTGCTCTTTATGAAAGGGCTTGGAGAAGAAGAGGTTCACACCGTTTTCGACAGCATCCAGAAAGTACTGTTTATTGTCAAAATTGGTAAAGATGGCGATTTTGATATGCTGGTTCTGCTGACGGATCTTTTGCACCACCTCAAGACCGTTCATGCCTGGCATATTGATGTCGGAGAGAAAAATATCAAAGCTGTTATCGGCAAATGCTTCAAGTGCTTCTTGTGCCGTGGAGCAGCTGATTACCTCACGGTTCTCGCCTTTGAGTATATTCGCCGTTCTCTTGTCGTCGTCTACAACTAAAATTTTCAGGTGGTTCATAATAATACTCTCCGCTGGAAAGTATATTATATATCGTTATATCTTAATCTTTTCAGATAATCAGCATGGCATCGCCGTAAGAGTAGAAGCGGTAGCGCTCTTTGATCGCCTCCTGGTAGAGTTCATGTGTCTTTTCCAGACCGACGAAAGAGGCAACAAGCATCAGAAGGGTCGACTGGGGAAGATGGAAGTTGGTGAGTAGATGGCCGGCACGCAGCGGTCTGTTGCCCGGATGCAAAAAGAGGTTGGCCTCTCCGCAGAGCTGATCTTTATGGCGAGCATAGAACTCTATGGTCCGGGTAGCGGTGGTACCGACACAAAGCAGCGCTCTGTCACTTTCAAACAGGGCCTTCGCTTCCGGCGAAATATTGTAATATTCCGAATGCATAGGGTGATCCGTGATGATCTCGCTGTCGACGGGCTTAAAGGTGCCGGCACCGACATGCAGGGTGACGGAAGCGTGACTGAAACGCGCACAGATGTTTCGGTACTGTTCATCGCTGAAGTGCAGCGAAGCGGTCGGTGCGGCGACGGCGCCTTCGTGCCTTGCAAAAACACTCTGGTAGTCTTTTTCATCCTGGGCTGCATCTTCACGCTGCATATAGGGCGGAAGCGGAATATGGCCCTGTCTTTCGATAATAGGGAGGATCTCCTCAAAACGGAGCAGCTCGTCGTGCAGATAGAAATGAACATCGCGGCTGCCGTCTTCATACAGGGCAGTGACCTTGGCAGTGAAGCCCTCTGCAAAATTCAGTACTGAGCCGATTTTGACCCTGCCGCGGATATAGGCATTGACAGTGTGGGCGTCTTTGGGACGGTTGATCAGGAGTTCAACCTTGCCGCCGCTGGGTTTTACCCCGTAAAGGCGTGCTTTGATGACCTTTGTATCGTTGAAGATAATACCGCATCCGTTCGGCAAGAAAGACTCCAGCGCGTCAAAACGGGCATGGGTGATAGTATCGGTGCTGCGGTTATAGACAAGGAGTCGGGCATGATCTCTCGGCTCTGCGGGATGCGTGGCTATAAGCTCCTGCGGGAGCGTGAAATCATAGCTACTTGTCTTGAGGGGATCGCGGTGCATTCTCGTCTTCAATGCCCAGGGCATCTTTCAATATGGTAATACCATCTTCTTCGCCTTCATCGGCACTCTCTTCCTGGGCTTCTTCCGTTGGGGCAGGGTTGACCATTTTGACCAGCAGGATGGAAACACCGTAGAGCAGGATCAACGGTACCGCCATCAGGAGCTGCGTGAGAACGTCCGGCGGAGTCAACAGCGCCGCAACGATGAAGATGATGACAACGGCATATTTGAAGAAATCGGTCATCTGTCGGTCGTCGACCAGTCCGAGAAGACCTAAGAAGTAGGCAAAAACAGGGAGCTCGAAGGCGATCCCGAAACCGAACATGATCTTGGTAAAAAAGCCGACATAATCTTCTATGTTGATGAGCGGTGTGAATTTGAAGCTTCCGAAGGTGATCAGAAAGTCGAAACCGAAGGGTGTCACGACATAATAGGCAAAGGCGACACCCACGGCAAACATGATCGTTCCGCCGAAGACAAAAGGGAGGATCATCTTCTTCTCATTGGCATAGAGACCAGGAGCGACAAAAAGCCAGATCTGCGAGAGAATAATCGGCAGTGCGAACAGAAGTCCGGCGAAAAAAGCGACTTTCAGAGCGACGAAAAAGGCGCCGCCTACCTGGCTGGTGGTCACCATTCCTTCGGCGGCATGAAGCGATGTCTTGCCGACTTCTACCAGCGCCGTGTTAAGCGGCGCAACCATCCACTCCAAAAGGGCCTCGTGAAAATAGAACATGACAAAAAAACCGACAATGACGCTCAGTGCCGAGATGGCGAGACGTTTGCGCAGTTCAAAAAGATGGGGCTTGAGATCTTCAAACATCAGATATTCCCGCCCGCTTTGGTTTCACTGTCGCTCTCTTGCGCCGGAGGGGACTCTTTTTTGGGCTTTTTGGCAAAGGTGACGACCTCCGGTTTAGACGGTGCCGGCGCTGCTTTTTTGGCAGGTTCGTTCATATCGACCTCTGCCTCTTTTTTGAGCTGGCGCATTTCGCTTTTGATCCCCTCGACATCGGTCATGCGATCGAGCTCAGCGCTCGCTTCGGTGAGTTGTCTCTTGTAGCTGTTGGCCTCTTCTTTTATCTCTGCGATGTGGAGCTCTTCTTCGATTGAATTTTTGGCAGTGGCAATAGTGGTTTTGACCGATTTGAAGAATTTTGCGATCTGAACCATCGTCTCGGGAAGTTTGTCCGGACCTAAAAACAGGATGGCGATCACGCCAATAATCAACATTTCAGCAAAGCCCATACCAAACATCTGTTTACCGCCCAAGCTATAATTTGTTGCGATTATATCGCTCTAATATTTAAAGAAGGGTGAAAAGTTCCCACTTTGATGCTTATGAAAGGTTGGAACAGCCTACTCTTCGATAAACAGTGCCAGTTCGTCGCTCAAAAGGTAGTCGTCATTGTAGTAACGTCCGTTCTGATAACGAAGCTTCTTCTCTTTTACCAGCAGCATCGCACTGTTTTTCTCTTTCTGCGAAAGAATCTGCTCATCGACACCGACAATCGAACGCAGCCCCAAAAATAGCTTCTCGGTTTTGATAGAGGCTTCACTCAAGAGCTCGCTTTGAATGGCAAGCGGATTCTCTATGTAGGCCTGGACATCGTTTGTCGGATAAAAGCGTTTGTCTGTCAGGAAGCCGACAGCGCCCGATCCGAGACCGATGTAATCTTTATGTTCCCAGTACCCCAGGTTGTGTTTGGAGTGGTAGGTCCCGAAATTGGATATCTCATAGCTCTCAAACCGTTTTTTGATGCGCTCGAGAAACCACTCCGTCAAAGCGAGTTTTTCATTGGCGACATCGGGAGTCGAGGCGAAAGGGGTCCCCTCTTCGATAGTCAGTGCATAGGCGCTCAGATGGTCGATCGGCAGTTTGAACGCCTCTTCGATATCATGCGCCAGGAGCGCTTTGGTGTCATTTTCCACGCCGTAGATCAGATCAAGCGACAGGTGCTTGAAGCCCGCTTTTTCAGCCCGTATAAGTGCTGCTGCGGCATCATCGGCATTGTGGGCACGTCCCAGTTTTTTCAGTTTTTCGTTGTTGAAGCTCTGCACGCCGAAACTGATGCGGTTCACGCCCAGGGCGAACATCCCCTGCAGCCATGCCGATGTGGCACTGTTCGGATTGGCCTCGGAGGTGATTTCGGCCCCTTCTTTAATGTAGGGGCGAAGTGTTTCGAACAGCGGCCTGTAGAGTTCCGGTTTGACGGTCGAGGGTGTCCCCCCGCCGATAAAGAGAGTTTCGATGCTGCCGGGTGTTGCTTTGAACCGTTTCAGCTCGTATGCAAGCTGCACCGCAAGCGCTTGCATGTAGCTCTGACGCAAATGGAACAGATCAACATAGGAGTTGAAGCTGCAGTAGTGGCATTTTGAGTCGCAAAAAGGGATATGGATATATAAAAGCATGGCGCAATTGTAGCCAAATCCGGGATTTACAGCGCAGCAACAAAAAAAATGACTGCCTGCACTTTCCGCGGGAGCGGCATTTATCCATTTTTAAATCTATCGTACTATAATACGCGTAATAAACAAGGTGCCAAAAGAGTACAAACCATAAAAGATAAACAATGAAAAACAGAAAGATTTATCGTCCCAATGTAGCGGCAGTGATCGTCTCATCAAGCTACCCTCATGAAAAAAAAATCTTTGTAGCAGAGCGCAACGATATCTCCGGTATGTGGCAGTTTCCCCAAGGCGGTATCGATGAGGGAGAGAGCTCGGAAGAGGCACTTTTTCGCGAACTTGAAGAGGAGATAGGGACCTGCGAGGTCGAAGTGATCGGAGAGTACCCAGAATGGGTCTCCTACGATTTTCCTAAACATATCGCCAAGAGGATGCACCCCTATTGCGGTCAGGTACAGCGCTACTACCTTGTGCGCCTGAAAGATGACGGGCTTGTCAATCTTGAGACGAAACATCCGGAATTTAAAGATCATAAATACATGGAAGTCGAGTCGGTTCTGGATATGGTGGCTAAATTCAAAAAACCTGTTTATGAACAGGTGATCGAGCATTTCATAAAAGAAGGATTACTGTAATGGTCATAGTACAAAAGTTTGGTGGTACCAGTGTCGGAGATCTTGACCGTATTCAAAATGTGGCCAACCGTGTAGCCAGAACGGTAAAAGAGGGACATCAGGTTATTGTCGTTGTCTCGGCTATGAGCGGGGAGACGAACAAGCTGGTCGCTTATGCAGATCACTTTAGCAGCACTCCTGACCGCGCAGAGGTGGATATGCTGCTCAGTTCGGGTGAACGTGTCACGGCCGCACTGCTCTCTATCGCCCTGAACGCGATGGGTCTTGCTGCGGTATCGATGACAGGACGCCGCGCGGGGATTGTTACCGATACCGCCCATACCAAAGCACGTATTGAGCGTATCGATTCGACCCCGATGAGAGAGGCTTTGGCTGAAGGCAAGATTATTGTCGTGGCGGGTTTTCAAGGGGTGAATGAAGAGGGACGTGTAACAACACTCGGACGCGGAGGCTCTGATCTTTCCGCTGTCGCCGTTGCCGGTGCGATCGGCGCCGACCTTTGCGAGATCTATACGGATGTGGATGGGATCTACACGACTGATCCGCGCATCGAGCCATCGGCTAAAAAGCTCGACAGGATCTCATACGATGAGATGCTCGAGCTGGCTTCGCTTGGTGCGAAAGTCCTTCAGAACCGTTCTGTCGAACTTGCGAAAAAACTCAATGTCAATCTTGTGACCCGTTCAAGCTTCTCGGATGCAGAAGGAACACTTATTACAAAGGAAGAAAATATTATGGAAAAACCATTAGTCAGCGG
>CAZNQJ010000029.1:0-9793 GCA_964575205.1 uncultured Campylobacterales bacterium
GTAATGACCGTGCTGGTCGGATCATCGATCTTCTGGCGGAAGTAGACACCCGCCGAATACTCCTCATGCGCAGAGAGACTGCAGCGCAATACTGCCGAAGGAATATCGCTGTAGTCTATAACATCGATACCGGCCGAAAGCAGACCGCCGAGGAAAGCGCGTTTTAGCATGCGCGAACTCTTATGATAATCCCGCGAGACGAGGATTGTCGATCCCACCGGCAACTGAGCACCGAAGGCTTCCGCCAGTTTGGTGGCCATTTCGCAGGAGAGTTCGACATTGGACTGTCCGATGACCATCCCATGTTCAAAAATAGAGTTTTTGTATTTACTGCCGAGAACCAGGTTATGGCTGACAATCGATGCGTCTTCGATCACTTTGTCAGGCCAGATCGTGACATCCTGCTCCACATTGACCAGCTGACCAATCTCACACCCTTCGGCCAGGATCATTCCCGCTTTCGCCTTGACATTCTTGCCGATTATATTGTTGTTACAGATCACACAGCCGTCAAGCACAACATTGCGGTCGATTGTGACATCACTCCATATAACGGTATTGCGGATCTTGCTGTCTTTACCGATCGTAACGTTATCGCCGATGACGACATTGTTCAGTTTTGTTCCCTTTGCGAGAGAAACATTTTTGCCTAGCAGTACCGTACCGATGATCTCGATGCTTTTATCGAGTTCGTACTTCTCTTCACTGTAAAGCGATCCGTCCGGGAACTTGTGCTGATGGCCAGGGACCTTGAACCTAACCTTTCGTGTGAGAATATCATCGAACACCTCCCGGTAACTCTCGGGATTGCCCACATCACGCCAGTACCCTTCGGCATATCCGGCCATCAGATCGATACCCTCGCGCATCAGTCGGGGAAAAAGGTCTTTGGCAAAGTCGTAATTTTCATTCGGAGGGATATAATCGAGGATCTCCGGTTCAATGATGTAGATACCGGTATTGATCGTATCGCTGAAGACCTCTCCCCAGCTCGGCTTTTCAAGAAACTTCTCTATCTTGCCCTCTTCATTGGCGATCACGACACCGAACTCCAGCGGGTTATCGACCGATGTCAGGGTAATGGTCAATTTGGACTGTTTTTCTTGATGGTAGTCAAAGATCTTCTGGAAATCAAAATCGGTCACCAGATCACCGCTGATGATAATAAAGTTTTCATTACCGATATATTCCTGTGCCAGTTTTACCGCACCTGCCGTACCATAATCGTCATCCGGTACGACATAGGTGATCTTAATACCAAAATCGCTGCCGTCTTTGAAATAGTTTTTGATGATCTCCGGTTTGAAGTAAAGCAGGACAATAAACTCTGTGATCCCCAGATCCTTCAGGCTCATCATCGTATGCTCCATCATCGGTTTATTCATAATTGGCAGCATCGGTTTTGGCCGGGAATTGGTAAGTGGTTGTATTCTGGTCCCGAACCCGCCTGCCATGACAACAGCTTTCATTCGTCCTCCTTGGGTTTTGTAAAATTTATAGTTTTAAACAGCCCTGGGACTGTTTGATGTAAATAATCGTTTTTTATTCGGAATAAACAGATGCGCTTAAAGTTCAAGCAGAGAGTTTTGACTCAAGAACGGAGAAAGCACGCAGGGACACTCATCTTCTGTGATCCACTCCTGACCATTGACTTTGTAGCCGAACTGAAAAGCGTCGCCTGTTTTGAATACTTTGGTGATTGAGTATTCACCGCTTTTTTTCTGTTTCATCGGCTCCTCTTTCCACTCGTTCCATTCACCTGAGACCGCTACACCTTCCACCCCTTCTACCTTTGGAAATGTAAACGTAACCCAAACTCTTCCGCCGTTCTTTTTCATCGTAACCATCATCAGTTCCTTTTTATTACAATTTTACACTTATATTCTACACCAAATTTATTACTTATTGATTAATTTGCAACCAATTTTGTTATTTTAAGCGTGAAAAATTCTGCATCACGTCCGAATAGCAGCTGTTGCTCTTCATCAACCTGTCTAAAATACTGAAACTTCCTTAGCAGTTTTGGCAACTAAAACATGTGCATTCCAGTAAATATCCGGCACCTCCATTTTATCGGAACACAGATTTTTCCGCGCTCTTTTGCTGCATAAAGTGCATTATCGACACGTTTGAGCAATGCGCCGATATCATCGCCGGCAAAAAACTTGTCAACAGTGCATTCGCAAAAGTTAAAAGTGATCTCTTCTAACGTTTCGTGTCTGCCATCAGTGCGATGATACATGTAAAGGACAACACTTGATTTACGCTTAGCCAACATACTGATGTCAAAGGGTATTCTGTTGCATTAATGCGCAATCGAAAGAGGCTGGCAAATGCCGCAGTACGTTGTTAAAAAGTTGATAAAAAGCAAATAAGCACATAAATAAGTAATGAGTTGATTTTGAAATAAAGGTAGTGAGGGTGGTGGGTCCTCAGGGACTCGAACCCTGGACCGCCCGGTTATGAGCCGGGAGCTCTAACCAGCTGAGCTAAAGACCCACGTCAATACTGGAAGGGCGAAATTATAGGCAAAGTTTCTTTAGACGAAACTTTTTTTACCGCGTCCGGTGTACATTTCTTTAAATCTGAAAGCAAGCAGGTTTTGCAAGATGGCAAAGAGGATCATAAAGTTGACAAAACTGCTGCCGCCGTAGCTGAACATAGGCAGAGGAACACCGACGACAGGGGCGAGCCCCATCGTCATTGCGATATTGACCGACATATAGACAAAGATCATCAGCGATAGCCCGGCAGCAACCACTTTGATGTACATATCCTCGCTAAAGGTGCTCAGACTCAGCAGATGCAGGATGATAGCCGCATAAAGCGTGATCAGCAAAAAAGCGCCGAGAAACCCGAAACGCTCGACGACATAGGCAAAGATAAAGTCGCTCGATGCGATCGGCAGGAATTTCATCTGGGTCTGGGTCGCCTCCTCTTTGACCTTGCCGATCACCCCGCCTGAACCGATAGCGATAATGGACTGCTGGACATGGTAGGAGGGCTTTTCACTCAAAAAGTCAGCAATACGCTGTTTCTGATAGCCGTGCATCTGGCTGTAAAGAAGCGGAGCCGAGATCAGAACACCGATGATCATTGTCATCCATATTTTCCAGTTCACGCCGACCAGAAAAAGTGTACCGATGCCGATGAGCAGCAGTACCGTTGCCGTACCGAGATCGGGTTCTTTGGCAATAAGCAGAAACGGAAGCAGAATATAGAAGCTGATCTTCATAAAATCAAAAAGTTCATAGCCGTCTTTGGGCGGCGGATTGCGGCTTATGAGGTAGGCCAGCATCAATATGAAGGCCGGCTTCATCAGTTCTGAAGGCTGCAACGTAAAGTTGATAAAAGGAATTTCGATCCATCGCTTGGCACCCAAACGCGAATGGCCGAAAAACTCGACGGCGACCAGCAGCCCGATATTGAGCCAGTAAAAGAAAGGGATCAGCCAGTTGAAACGCCGCAGCGGCAGAAAAAAAAAGAAGATAAAGACCACAATTCCGACGCCTACATAGATAAAATGCTTCTGGGCAAGGGCAGGATGGACCTCACCGATAAGCCAGTGCGAGATAAAGATCAGAGGCAGCAATAATATAATGGAGGGATAATCAAAATGTGCTAAAATACGTCGATCAATCTTAAACACAATCAACATCCTTTTTATAACTAAATCTTTATATTGAGCGGATTGTAACATAATGGACAATAATGATACCAAAATCGACAACCCTGCTTGCCACTGACACGACTCGCCTGGACTCATTTCTAAGCAGCGAATTGGGCGTTACGCGCAATCAGGTAGTGCAACTTATAAAGCAGGATGCCGTACAAATTGACGCCAAAAACGTCTCAAAACCCGGCGTCAAACTCAAACCAGGCCAGGAGGTGGTCATCACTTTTCCGGAGGCAAAGGTCACACCCGCGAAAGCGATCGATTTTGACGTGGAGATCCTCTATGAAGATGACGACCTTCTGGTCATCAACAAGCCCTCCGGTCTCACTGTCCACCCTGCCCCAAGCGTCAAAGATGCGACCCTGGTGGACTGGCTTAAACACAAGGGTATCCGTCTCTCTACACTCAGTGGCGAAGAACGCCACGGCATTGTGCACCGCCTCGACAAAGGTACTTCCGGTGTGATGGTCGTGGCTAAAAACAACGAAGCCCACGAGGCGCTCTCGGCCCAGCTTCAGGACAAATCGATGGGACGCTACTACCTGGCCGTGATCACGCCTCCGCTGAAAGACACTTTTGTGATGGTGGACAAGCCCATCGGGCGCAGCAGCCATAACCGTCTGAAGATGGCAGAGGTTGAAGGCGCCAAAGAGGCCCAGACCCTATTCAGGAAACTGGCACTGACAAGCGACGAAAAAAATGAGCTGATCGCCTGCAAGCTCTTTACCGGACGCACCCATCAGATCCGCGTGCATCTGGAGACTTTTTCGCGCCATATCCTCGGCGATCACCTCTACGGGATCAAAAACGACAAACAGGAGCAGATCCTGCTGCATGCCTATATCATCTACTTTGTCCATCCGAGGACAAAGGAGAGATGCCAGTTTTCGGCGCCGCTGAGTGCGGCGATGAGAGACTATTTAGAGAAACATTTTGACAAGGAGATTATCGATGAACAGTTACTTCAAGAGAATTTTGAGCGCCACTTCGATATTAGTGCTTCTTAGCGCTTGTACAGTCGGACCGTCTGCATCAAAACCCCAAAAAGTCGACAAAACGCTGCCACAGGTGTCGCTAAACGGCTACCTGAGCGACATGACCTCCGCCGCTTTCGAGTGGAAACCGATCACAGACAACCGTGTACAGGGGATCATCGTCTACCGTAACGACCCCGACTCCAAAAAACCGAATGAACTGCAAGAGATTGAAAGAATCAAGAATGCCCGTATTACCCACTATCTTGATGATGATCTAAAACCGGGAACCCTCTACCACTACCGTTTTGCGACCTATAATGCCCTTGGTGCGGCTTCCGTCGCAAGCGAACAGAGCGATGTCCGGACCTTGCCCCTGCTTCCTTCGGTCAGCTTTTTTTCTACGGCCGAAGCGATGCCTCGCAGTGCCAAGCTGGTCTGGCGTCCCCACACAGACAACAGTGTCGTCGCCTATCAGCTCGAACGCCGCAAGGGCGGTACGGACAAATGGCGCAAAATAGCAACGATAAAAGGCCGCCTGAATGCCGAATACATCGATGAGGGGCTCGAAGACAACACCCGCTACGAATACCGTCTCAGATCAGTCACCTATGACGGCATCCTTTCCAAGCCAAGCGACACCGCAGCCGTCATCACCAAGGCACCGCCGAAACCGGTCGGTGCGATCAAAGCGAGTCAGGGCAAAGCAGGCAGCATTGAGATTGACTGGCCGGTTGATGCTGATACCAAAGCCTCCTACTACCGGCTCTACCGCGCCACCAGCAGCAAGGGCTACTATAAGTTGATCGCAGATAAACTGTCAACTTCAAACTACAGCGATAAGATCAAAGAACCGGGAAAGAGCTACTTCTATAAAGTTGCCGGTGTCAGTGAAGACGGTCTCGAAAGCGACATCGAAGCGCTTCAGGCCGCTATGGGAACAACCCTCGAGGCACCAAGCGCACCGACAGCGTTAAAAGCCATGGTAGAAAACGAGACCGTTCAATTGACCTGGACACCGGGTGACAGTCGGACACTCTCCTATATCGTCATCAAAACGACAGATAAAGGGTTTCTTTCCAGTGAGACACAGGAATTTAAAAACATCAAAAAACCGCTGATAATCGACAGCTCTCTGCAGCAGGGGGAAGCGTACACTTTCACTGTTATCGGTATGGATAAATACGGTATCAGATCAGCACCGTCTGCCACTGTTCAAGTCAAACTCAAGGATAAATAGTAAATCATGCCGCATATCCATATCAAATCTTTCAACCGCGTTAGTCTGCCCGCCAAAAAAGAGAATGTCAGCTTCCATTTCATGGCGAGCAATGTTGCCCATGATGATGAACACCTTATCTCGACCAGCATTGATGATAAAGAGTTTTTTATTCTTGTCAAAGAGACAGCAGAAAAGGTACTTCTAAAAAGTGAGAAGATCTCCCGTCCCTCACCGACCTACCTCATCAAACAGGCCCTTACCCAGTATGCAGCCCTCAGCGGGAGCGAGGTCCTTGCCTCAAACGTGAATGACACCGCCAAGAACATGCACCTCGATACAGACGAAGCGCTCTGGACAATTCATGATTTCGCCAAAGGTTTTCCGGAGGCAGAAGATGTCCGCATCGAAGTCGGTTTCGGATCGGGCCGTCACATCCTGCATCAGGCAAAAGCAAACCCGGACATCCTTTTCATCGGCATCGAGATCCATAAACCTTCCATTGAACAGGCCCTTAAACAGATCAACATCCTGAACCTCAAGAACCTTATCCTGCTTGATTATGATGCACGACTCTTCCTGGAGCTGGTGCCTTCCAACATTGTAAGCCGCATCTATGTCCACTTTCCTGTGCCCTGGGACAAAAAACCGCACCGCAGGGTGATCTCGACGGCCTTCATCAATGAATCGACCCGCGTTTTAGCCCCGAAGGGGCGCCTTGAACTGCGGACGGACAGTGAGAACTACTTTGCCTACTCGTGGGAGACCTTTATCTCGCTCAACAAGGCCACACTGGAGGTCAACAAGAACCGGGAGATCGCCATCACCTCCAAATATGAAGACCGCTGGAAAAAGATGGAGAAAAACATCTACGACATTACCCTCATCAACAGTGAAACAAGCCCTGAACGCACAATTGAAGGCAGTTTTCTCTTTAAGAGCGGTCTCGATGAAGAACGCCTCAGCAACCTCAACGGCACGACCCTGAAAACCGAAGACGGTTTTTTGCATTTTGAACGTCTCTACAGAATCGGTGACGGGCGGATGATGTACAGAATCTCCATGGGAAGTTTTGAGAGGCCGGAACATCTCTACGTCATCATCGGCAAAGAGAAAAGTTACTATTTTCCGACCCGGCCGATTCCGTCGCAAACCAATTTCGCGATCCATACCCGGCTGGACGAGCTGCTCCATGGATAAGGTTATCGTTGCCCAGGATCTTACGTTAGCCTATAACACAGATGAGAGCATCATCTCAAAAGCGAACTTCTCCGTCACTTCCGGAGAGTTCGTCTTTATCACCGGGGCGAGCGGCAGCGGGAAATCGACCCTGCTTAAGTCCTTTTACGGTGCGATCAAGCCCGACCGCGGTTCGCTGATCGTAGGCGGTGTCGAGATCAACAGTATCTCAAGTTCCAAACGCAATTTCCTGCGCCGCCATATCGGGATCGTCTTTCAGGATTACAAACTTATTCGGGAGTGGACGATCGAAAAGAATGTGATGCTGCCGCTGCTCATCAACGGCTATGCCAAAGATGTCAGTGATGTGCAGGTCGAAAAACTGCTCAATCATGTCAAGCTCTCCCACAAAATGGGCAAATACCCGCCCGAACTCAGCGGCGGCGAGCAGCAGCGTGTCGCGATGGCGCGGGCATTGGCGCACAACCCCATCCTGATTTTGGCGGATGAACCGACCGGCAATCTCGACAACTACTCTTCACGCCTTATCTGGAATCTGCTCGAAGGTGCCAACACACAGCTTAAGGCGACCGTGCTGGTCGTCACGCACAATATTCCCGAAGAGCTCGGAGTGGAGTACAAACATTTCAATATAGAGCATGGGACTATCTATGAAATCTGTTAGAAACCACCTCTCTCTTGTTATCGCTCTTTTCACCATCGTCTTTACAATGCAGATCTACCTCGCGGTCGATCGCACCGTAAACGCATACGAGAACAACCTGAACGAGAACTACAGCATCGTTGTCGTCACCGCCAAAAAGATGGAACCTGATGCGCTTTCAGACTTGGACCCGATGATCAAAAATGCGCAGGAGGTCTCGACAGCAGAGGTGATCGAACAGTTTCAGTCACAGATGAAACAGCGCCATATCGATCTGCTGAAGCTCTCGCTTCCGCACTTTTATGCACTCCATCTCAACCGTTTTCCGACCCCTTCGGAAGTCAACGATCTGCATAAAAGACTGCAAAAGAGCAGTGATATTACCCGCGTAGAGGATTTTGCCCAAAACCATGACACCCTCTACAAACTGCTGCTGCTGTTTAAATCGGTGGTGATCATCTTTGCGATCGCGATCTTTGCCGTCACCTCGCTGCTGGTGCTCAAAGAGATGCGCATCTGGCAGCTCCAGCATAATGAACGTATGAGTATTATGGCGATGTTCGGTGCGCCGGTCTGGCTGCGTTCGGCAATTTTGTTCAGACTTTCCATTGTCGATGCCCTGATCGCTTCGGTTTTGGCGATCAGCACCTTCAGCTACGCCAGCTATTTAAAGGTCGGTGAAGAACAGCTACGCACCATCGGAATAGACGTCCTTCTGTTCGACCCGTTTAACGACAGTACCTTGATCATCGGTGTGGCACTAAGTCTCTCGATCGTCCTGGCCACCCTGATCGTTATCGGCCATAAAGAAGAGCATTGATGCGGGCGCTTCTGCTTTCGCTGCTGCTTATCTGGACAACACTTGTCGCCAGAGAAGATGTTGCCAAACAGATCAGCAAGACCCATAGTGCGCTTAAAAGTTTTGACAAAAAATACTCCAATCTGCATAAAAAGCTGGAGATGACAGCCGCCGAGATCAAAGAAAAGGAACGTGTTCTCCAAGAGCAGCAAGATCATATCGCCCGCCTGAGCAAAGAGCTGGAACGATCGCAGGAGCAGTATGAGTCAGACCATAAAGAGCTGCAGACGTTCAAAGAGAAACAGCAGCTGATACAAGAGAAGCAGACACGCATCGAAAAAGAGCTAATCGAGTCGCTTGCCCGCAATATCTCTATCGGCATGCTGAGCAAAGACAAAAGTGCCGTCACAACGGAATCACTCATCACAGAAGAGATCCTGCGCGAACTGAACATCCAGACACAGCGAAACATTGAGAAGCTTGAACAGGAGCATAATGAGAATGCCAAGACAATAGAAAGCTATCAGACCCGTGCCACGGAACTACAATCGGCGATCAGTCGCATTGACAGACAGAAAGGCGAACTGCTCGAAGTAACCCGGGATAATAAAAATTCTATCGAGAGCATGCAGAGTGATAAAGCGAAGTACAAGGCGTCGATCGACAAACTGTTGGCGCAGAAAGAGGCGCTCAAAAACACCCTGGCACAGCTTAATATCATCCGCTCACAAGAAGAAAAAGAAAAAAGTGAGCGAGTCCGCCAGGAGACGACGAGTGCTCATGCGAGAGTCACCAAAAGCGGCTCCAGCTATCAAAGTGTCAAATCCAAAAAGTACAGAGGGGCCAAAACCATTGCCCCGCTTTCAGATTACAAGGTCGTCAAAGGGTTCGGTCCCTATACCGATCCGATCTACAACATCAAGATCTACAACGAATCGGTTACGCTGCAGCCGGGTGAGCAGAATGCCAAAGTCAAGACCGTGCTTAACGGCAAGGTCATACTGGCCAAGAACACACCGCTGCTTGACAATGTGGTCATCATCAAACACGCTAACGGGCTGCATACCATCTACGCCCACCTGGATATGATCGCACCGAACATTGAAAAAGGCAAGCGGGTGAAAAAAGGCGCTGTGATCGGCCGTATAGACGATGAGCTGATCTTTGAAGTGACACAAGACAGCTTTCATATCGATCCGATGACGCTGATCAGGTAGTTTACACCTTCACCGTCTGCCAGTTTCGCCTCTGGTAGATATACCAGAAAATCCCCCCTTTTATA
>CAZNQJ010000030.1:0-9658 GCA_964575205.1 uncultured Campylobacterales bacterium
CGGTAAAGGAGCATTCAATGTATAAAGTCAAGATCTGCGGGATCACCAGCTACGAGGATGCCCTCACAGCAATAGATGCCGGTGCCGATGCACTCGGCTTTGTCTTCTATGGGGCATCCCCGCGTTACATAACGCCGCATGACGCAAAAACGATCATTGAGAAACTCCCCCCCTTTATTGAAAAAGTCGGTCTTTTTGTCAACGAAGATGCCGCTGCGATCAATGCTATGAGCCGGGAGAGCGGCATTACACTCGCCCAGGTCCATTTTGATGCACCGAAAAAGACGTTGGATGCGTTGACTGTTCCCTATATTCAAGTCACCCGAGCAAAGAGTAAAGAGGACCTCTCTGATCTTGACGGAAAATACCGTCTGGTCGATGCCTACTGCGAAGCGTACGGCGGCATGGGCAAACGGCTTAATCTTGAGTGGTTCAAGGGCAGAGACAACAGCCGCATCATACTGGCCGGCGGTTTGAGCCCCGATAATGTAGAAGAGACTCTGGAATATGGCTTTTACGGGGTCGACGTCAGTTCCGGTGTAGAGAAGGCAAAAGGCATTAAAGATCCTGACAAAGTCAAAGCATTTATAGCAAAAGCCAAAAAGAGCAAGAGCTGATGCGTCCCTTCGACAACAAGACTGCTCTTAAACTCGCCTCAAAAGGGATCGATATTACAGAACTCCGCCCTTTTTTGGAAGAGTCGCTGGCGCTGGAGCTGCTGATGGCTCCGGCGCAAGGCCTTGAGATTACGGTTAAGGATAACCGCTACTACTTTAAGACCAATACGACGCCTCTGGAAAAAGCAACTTTTTGCATTGTCGATATAGAGACCAACGGTTCGAAGCCCCAGCGGCATCAGATCATCGAGATCGGCGCGGTCAAAGTCCGCGACGGCGAGATCATCGGCCAATACGAGAGTCTGGTGCAGTGCGGCGAGATCTCTACCCATATCAGCGAGCTAACCGGTATCAGTACCGATGAGACCAAAAATGCACCGCCTCAGCAGCGTGTCCTGAATGAGTTTAGAGCTTTTCTCGGCACCGATATCTTTGTCGCCCATGATGTCAAATTTGACTACAGTTTTATATCGGCAATGTTTGAGAGATATAACATGCAGCCCATGTTAAACCGCCATCTTTGCAGTATCGATCTGGCAGAACGAACCTTTGCCTCATATCGTTACGGACTCAACTATCTCAATGCATCGCTTCAGCTCCACCATACAGCGACGCATCACCGAGCGCTCTCAGATGCCATCACCACGACAAAGCTCTTTTTGAAGTCCCTCAAGCTTTTGCCGGATGACGTCAAAACGGTGGAGGAGTTGATACTCTTTTCCAAACAGGCCAAACGGTTTAAACGGCCGAAATTTGATCCGATGCAGACGGAGAGCGAAGAAAAATAGAATTAATGGACGGAGAAGAGTCTGGCAGAGGCGCCGGGACACTCTAATGAGCGTTTACTCCGCGTAGGCGCCCATACCGATCAGACGGTTGTAGCGTTTTTCCATACGCTCTTCAGCGCTGAGTGCACTGAGTTCATCGACGCATTTGAGGAAATAGTCGGCAATGGCGTCAGCTGCGCCCTCTTTGTTACGATGCGCACCGATCAGCGGTTCATCAATGACATCATCGATCAGATCAAGATCTTTAAGATTTGAGCTGGTAATCTTAAGGGCTTTGGTGGCCGCCTCGACTTTTGACGGGTCATTCCACAGAATGGCCGAACACCCCTCCGGAGAGATGACGGAAAAGACCGAATACCGCATCATTGCGAGTTTATCGGCCACACCGATAGCAAGGGCACCGCCTGAGCCGCCTTCACCGATGACGACTGAGACGGTAATCGTATTGAGTTCCGCCAGTTCAAGAAGATTTCGGGCAATTGCTTCGGACTGGTTGCGTTCTTCTGCACCAAGACCCGGGTAGGCACCCGGGGTGTCGATCAGCATAAGCAGCGGAAGATTGAACTTTTCAGCCAATTTGGCCACACGAAGCGCTTTGCGGTACCCTTCCGGGTGCGGCATCCCGAAGTTGCGCTTGAGTTTGTTTTTCGTGCCGCGCCCTTTTTGCTCCCCGATAACGACTGTGCGCTGGCCGCCGATATAACCCATATAACAGACGATCGCAGCATCATCCGCGTAGTGGCGGTCACCGTGAAGTTCAACCTTGTCATGCATCAAGAGGTTGATATAATCTAGCGCATAGGGACGATCCACATGACGGGCCAGTTGGAGCTCTTGATAAGGGGAGAGGTTTTTGTAGGTCTTGGCTACCTCTTTTTCAAGATCGTTTTGAAGGATCTCTGCGGCATGTTTGTCATGGCAAACTTCTGCAGAAATGATCTCTTCCTGGATCTGTTTGATCTTCTGTTCGAAATCGAGGTAAGTCGCCAAAACTAAAGTCCTTACTTATATCTTTTTGAAGATAACAACACCGTTGGTGCCGCCAAATCCAAATGAGTTGCTCATGATGCAGTTCAACTCTGCTTTGCGAGCTACGTTCGGAACGATATCAAGATCGCAGTTTTCGTCCGGTGTCTCGTAGTTGATCGTCGGCGGAATAATACCGTCGCGCATTGCCATGATAGAGATAACGGCTTCAATACCGCCTGCCGCGCCGAGACAGTGACCCGTCTGACCTTTGGTCGAAGACATCGGAGGGCAGTTCTCTTTACCGCCGAAAAGCTCTTTAACCGCGGCTGTTTCGTTTTTGTCGTTGACGGCAGTTGACGTACCGTGTGCATTGACATAGTCGATTTTCGGCTCACCCGCCATCTTATAGGCAGCTTTCATCGCGCGAAGCGGGCCGTCAAGACTTGGCGTCGTGATGTGGTTGGCATCGCCGCTCTCGCCGAAACCGATCAGTTCGGCGTAGATGTTCGCACCGCGTGCTACAGCCGCTTCATACTCTTCAAGCACTAGGGCGCCTGCACCCTCGCCCATCACAAAACCGTTACGGTTGGCATCAAACGGACGCGACGCTGTTTTAGGCTCATCATTGTTTGTCGAGAGTGCTTTCATCGAAGCAAAACCGCCGATACCCACACCGCTGATCGCAGACTCGGCAGCGACAACAAGCATACGTTCCGCACCATGGCAGATAATAGTTTTCGCTGCTTCGGAGATAGCGTGCGTGCCCGCAGCACAAGCCGTTACAGCCGAAAGGTTCGGCCCTTTGAGGTTATGTGCGATCGTCACAAATCCGCCCAGCATATTGACCAGTGCCCCCGGGATAAAGAAAGGGGAGATACGGCGGGGACCGCGTTCATGCAGAACAATAGAGTTTTTTTCGATCGATGGAAGACCCCCGATACCTGAAGCCGCCGCAATACCGAAACGGTCCATATCGATACCGTCGCCGAAAGCAGCATCCTGCATCGCTTCTTGCGCTGCTTTCAGACCAAGGTGAATAAAGCGGTCGGCTTTTTTGACCTCTTTCGGGTCCATTACTGTCTCAGGGTCAAAGTTTTTGACTTCGCCTGCTATTTGCGCCGATTGATTGGACGCATCAAACAGTGCAATTGTATCGATGCCGCAGACACCGTCACAGATCGCTTTGAAAGCACTCTCTTTATCATTACCTACAGCATTGATCATACCGATACCCGTTACAACGATTCTTCTCACATTGATCTCCTATGACAAATGTTCTTAAATAGCGGCTCTTTACAAGCGATCATTTAAAAACATGAAATTTACCAAAAGGCCGAAGCCTTTTAATTACGCTTTGTTCTCGATATAGTTAAGAACATCTTGAACAGTTTGGATCTTCTCTGCTTCATCATCAGGAATCTCAATATCAAACTTCTCTTCAAGAGCCATTACGAGTTCTACAACGTCAAGGCTGTCGGCACCAAGATCTTCTACAAATTTTGACTCTTCCTTAACCTCATCCGGGTTAACGCTCAATTGTTCAACAACGACTTCTTTGATGTCATCTAAAAGTGCCATACATAGCTCCTATTTTTAAAAAAATTCGAGGAATTATAACATAATAAGCTTAAGTATTGCGCGACTGTAAAGCTGATTTTTGACACGGCCACAGCAGTAGTAGCAGATTGTTTTGCGGGAATGAACAAGAATGATAAAAAGGAGGCGAGGAGCGCCTTGAACATCACCCGCTTAAACAGATAGGACGCTTGCCTTTTAAGGGAGTATTGCTTCGCTGGCGGTAGTTCAGGACTCTCGCACTGTTAATGCGCTGAATCCTGAACGCGACTTAGGCCATATTCATTCCGCCGTTGACTTTAAGCGTTTCACCCGTAATGTATGAAGCGTGGTCGGATAGCAGGAAAGCGGTCGCTTCTGCCACCTCTTTTGCACTGCCGAAACGTCCCATTGGAATCTTTGCCGTAAACGCCCCTTTGATCTCATCGCTGAGCTCATCCGTCATATCGGTTGCGATAAAGCCCGGAGTAATCGTGTTATAGCGGATACCGCTGCTCGCCGCTTCGATCGCGAAACTTTTTGTCATTGCGATCACACCACCCTTCGATGCCGCGTAGTTTGTCTGGCCCGCATTGCCCGTCTCACCGACGATAGAGGCGATATTGACAACGGCGCCGAATTTCTTTTTGCGCATCACCTTCATCGATTCACGGCAGCCGACAAAGGCAGAGGTCAGGTTCGCATTGATCACTGACATAAAATCTTCAAGCTTCATACGAAGCGCCAGTTTGTCATTGGTGATACCGGCATTGTTGACAAGATAGGAGAGCTCGCCATCCGCAGTTACTATCTTTTTAACAGCATCGACAAAAGCGTCTTCATCGCTGACATCAAAACCGATCATCTCAGCCTCCCCGCCGTTGGCAATGATCTCTGCCCTGACCGCCTCGGCCGCTTCGGCACCGCTGCGGTAGTGAACCCAAACTTTAAGACCATACGCACCGAGTACCTTTGCGATCTCCGCACCGATACCGCGGCTTGAACCGGTAACCAAAACATTTTTTCCGCTGAATTTCATCTGCATCCTTTTTTTATATTTATACACTTCGGCGAACACGTCCGCCTCCGTTACGCTAACGCTGAGTTTGACTCGGCGTCAAGCCCAAGCATGGGGTTTTTACCCATGCTTTTATGCACTTCGGCGAACACGTCCGCCGCCGTTACGCTAACGCTGAGTTTCCCCTTAAGGGATCTCCTTTGGTCGACTCGGCGTCAAGCCCATGCACGGGATTGCCCGTGCTTTATATCTTAATACTTAAAAACGGCAATTATAAACAAAAAGAGCTGACACTAGATAAGAGCGTGATCCATCTCCGAAGGTATTTCAACACCCATCAGTTTCAGTACCGTCGGAGCGATGTTGTTCAAGGCACCCGAGTCAACCTTCGTAACGCCCTCGGCAACGACAAAGCACCACACTTTCCCGACCGTGTGATTGGTCAGGACATTGCCGGCATCATCAAGCATCTCTTCGCAGTTTCCGTGATCCGATGTCAAAACGAGCGCGTACTCTTTCTCTTCTGCCTTCGCCAGGATGCGGCCGAGTTCATGATCTACCGTCTCAACCGCTTTGACAGCCGCTTCAAAATTTCCGGTATGACCGACCATATCGCCGTTGGCAAAGTTCACGACGATAAAGTCGTACTCTTCGTCCATTGCCTTCAAGACCGCGTCGCCGACTTGCGGTGCGCTCATCTCCGGCTGCATATCATAGGTCCTGACGTTCGGGCTCGGGATCAGTACGCGCGTCTCATTCAGGTACGGTTCATCGATCCCCCCGTTGAAAAAGAAGGTAACGTGGGCATATTTCTCCGTCTCAGCCGTATGAAGCTGGCGAAGCCCTGCTTTGGAGATAACTTCAGAGAGCGTATTTTTCGGTGCCTCTTTTTTAAAGAGCACCGGGTAGTTGAAACTTTTATCGTATTCGGTGATCGTAGCCAAATGGATTTTGATCTCTTTACGTCTGAAATGGTCGAATTCATCCGCACCGAGTGTCGTCACCAACTCGCGCATGCGGTCGCTTCTGAAGTTAAAGGTCAATACGGCATCGCCTTCATGCATCCCCTCATACCCGTAGAAAGCAGTCGGGACGATGAACTCATCAAACTCTTTTTTTGCATATGAGTTATCGATGTAATCGCTCGGGGTATTGTCCGTTTTCGGAGAAGCGTTGACGATAGCATCATATGCTTTTTGAACACGCTCCCAGCGGTTGTCCCTGTCCATACCGTAAAAACGCCCTCCAATTGTCGCGATTTTGATACGATCGTTCAAATGGCCTTCGAGCCGGTGCAGGTAGAGTTGGGCCGAAGTGGGTGAGACATCCCGTCCGTCAGTGAGCAGGTGAAGCCATACTGTCTTGCCTGCCTTTGCAGCAATCTCGGCTAAACCGATCAGGTGTTCAATATGCGAATGGACGCCCCCGTCACTCATCAGACCGATCAGATGCAGTCTATCCGATTTGCCAAGCAGCCCTCTAAACACAGGGTTTGTTGAGAGCGTGCCTTCCTGAATCGCCAGCGAGATCTTCACAAGGTCCTGATAGAGCACACGGCCCGCGCCCATACTCATATGGCCGACCTCGGAATTGCCCATCTGCCCTTCAGGCAGTCCGACACTCAGACCGTATGTATCTATCAGCGAGTGCGGTGCTTCTTTAAAAAGCTTGTCGTAGGTTGGTTTGTTTGCATTGTGAAAAGCATTTGCCTCTGTCTTTTCACTGAAACCTATACCATCTGTAATAACAAGGATCGCTTTTTTAGCCAAACCTGCTCCTTTAAAGGTGAAATGTACAGGGATTATATTAAACTATCGCTTTTACCTTGATTATTATTTTAGAGCACTATAATAAAATTTGATTCGCAAAGAATTACTTTTTACTGCTCATACTGTGGGATATCGATGCTCTATTGGTTTTATGAACTGTTCAATATCAATCTTTTTCAATATATTACTGTCCGCGCGGGTTTTGCCTTTTTTATTGCGCTTACGCTTACTATGTTTTTTATGCCGCGCTTCATTCGCTGGGCACAAAAGACCTCCAGCGTCCAGCCCATCAACGACTGGGCTCCCGAAACCCATCAGGCAAAGGCGAAAACACCGACAATGGGCGGGATCGTCTTTGTTATGGCCACCATTATCGCCTCGCTGATGAGCATCAAGCTTTTTGATGTTTATGCGATCGGCGGTCTTATGACGCTGCTTCTTTTCGCATTGATCGGTTTTCAGGATGACTACTCCAAAATCAAAAAAAATGCCAACCTTGCGGGTCTCAGCGCCAGAATAAAGCTCTTGCTTCAATTTACCGCTGCGGGTTTCATCGCCATATATCTATGCCACTTTTCAGGCATGAATACCGACCTCTATCTCCCTTTTATCAAGACCCCCCTGTTTGATATGGGCTACTACTCTGTTCTTTTCTGGGCCCTGATCATGGTGGGCGCCTCCAATGCCGTCAACCTCACCGACGGGCTGGACGGGTTGGCGACAGTCCCCTCCATTTTTGCGCTTTTGACCCTGGCGGTCCTGGTCTATATCACCGGCAATGCCATTATCAGCGAATATCTGTTGCTGCCGCACTTTCCCGTCGGTGAAGTCGCCATCCTTGCCAGTGCGCTGATCGGTTCACTGGTGGGATTTTTGTGGTTCAACTGCCAGCCTGCAGCCGTCTTTATGGGTGACAGCGGCTCGCTGACACTGGGCGCTTTTATCGGTTACATGGGCATTATCTCCAAGAGCGAGTTCTTACTGCTGCTGATCGGTTTTATCTTTGTGGTCGAGACCATCTCCGTTATCCTGCAGGTGGGCAGCTACAAACTGCGTAAAAAGCGGGTCTTTCTGATGGCCCCGATCCACCACCACTTCGAGATGAAACAGTGGGCGGAGAACAAGATCATTGTCCGTTTTTGGATCATCGCCATGCTCTCGAACCTGCTGGCGCTGATCACGTTAAAGATACGTTAAAATGGAAAGATCAGTGAAGAGCCAAGAAACAGGTAAAAAAACACCTTTGAAACTTTCGCTGTTCGGCTACGGCATTACGACCAGAGCGATCGCCAGACACTATGGGCCTGCCAAGTTTTATGACGACAAGGTGACTAAACCCTTCAAAGATGAAGAGAACAACTGGCTCTATCCGAGCCGCGAGTTTGATCCGAAGTACTCCTCGCTGGAGATTCCTTCACCCGGAATGCCCCCGCAGCATCCGCTCATACGGCAGGCAAAAAACCTCATCAGCGAGTATGATCTTTTTCTGGGAAGTTCGTCGCCGCTTGCTCGGGAGAAGCTCCCTTTCAACATCTGGATCAGCGGCACCAACGGCAAGACAACCACTACCCAGATGCTCCAGCACCTCCTTGCCCAAAAGGGGGCTCAGGCCGGCGGCAATATCGGTACGCCCCTAGCCGATCTCGACCCGGCAGCGCCTATCTGGATCCTCGAGACCAGCTCTTTTACCCTCCACTACACCAACGAGGCAAGCCCCAACATCTATCTGCTTCTGCCGATCGCGCCCGATCATCTCTCCTGGCACGGCAGTTATGAAGCGTACATCCAGGCAAAGCTCAAACCGCTTACGACGATGAGAGAGGGAGAGGTCGCCATTATCCCAAAAGCGTTTGCAGACGTCAAGACCAATGCATTTGTGATCACCTACGAGCGGGCCGAAGATCTGGCGGCGTACTTTGGTATAGAGACGCAGAAGGTAAAGTTCAAAGGTGCCTTCCTGCTCGATGCCGTCATCGCCATGGCGGCAGAGAAGATGCTTTATGACACCATCGATTATGAGAAGATCAATACTTTCATGCTCGAAGCGCATCGCCAGGAAGAGCTTCATGACCTTTGGGGACGCCTCTGGGTCAATGACACCAAGGCGACCAACATCGACGCCACCCTGGCCGCTCTGGAAAGATACAGGGAGCGCCGCATCCATCTGATCCTCGGCGGCGACGACAAGGGGGTCGATCTCCGTCCGCTTTTTGACGCACTCGATAACTATGACCTGGAGATCTATACGCTCGGGAGTAACGAAGAGCGCCTTAACCTTCTGGCGAAAGAGCACAAGATAAAGTTCACGTCAAGCTCGACCATTGAAAAAGCGGTCGGAGATATCGCCAAAAACCATACCAAAAATAGCGTCGCCCTACTTTCGCCGGCGGCCTCAAGCCTCGATCAGTTCCCCTCTTACGCCGTCCGCGGAGAGAGATTTAAAGAAGCGGTGCGTAACTTAGGTGAAAACTAAGCTTAACTTCAAGGTAGCATGGATATAATTGCGCCTCTTAATAATGGCAGATATGGCTTATTAGCTCAGTCGGTAGAGCAAATGACTGAAAATCATTGTGTCCTTGGTTCGATTCCGAGATAAGCCACCACTTTTATGACTCTTTTCCTTTACATTACCAAACCAATAAACTTATACAACAGCACCTTATCTCCTCAACTACTGTTTTTAACCCGTTGCTATATTTTGTTTATACTCTCCAAACGCCTATCGTAACTTGTGACAGACCGATTGGCTCCCTAAGAGAGCTCTTTCGCACGTTCATACGCTTTGGCTATAGCATCCATACAAGATGCTCTTACATTGCCGTTTTCCAAGGCACCGTAACCCGCAGCCGTTGTACCGCCGGGGCTAATAACATCGTATTTTAGATGTGAAGTTTTCACGTCTTTTATCATGTCTCAGAAAGCTATGTAGTTTGCTGTATTTTT
>CAZNQJ010000031.1:0-9620 GCA_964575205.1 uncultured Campylobacterales bacterium
ATCAACCTTGCTGCCAATATCCTGAACAACAGCGTCTTGAAGTCTGTTTTTGTAGAGGCTTCGAAAAAGGTGGTCGAAGGCAAACGCCTCTCCATTGCACTCAACGAATCATCGTACAAGCTTGATCAATCTTTTCTTCAAGCCATTGCCGTCGGCGAAGAGACCTCGCAGATCGAACCGGTTCTGATCAATGTCTCTGAACTCTATTTTGAAGACAACCGTGACAAGATCTCGCTTCTGTTGAGCCTGCTTGAGCCGATACTGATGCTCTTTGTAGGCGGCACCATCGGCTTTATCGTAGCAGCCATGTTATTACCGATCTTCTCAATGAGTATCAAATGATATCCCCATCGGTAATAACTCTTGGCGAAAGCCAAAGCTTTAGTGCAATGAATGAGAAGGTGACTTTGTTACCTGCACAGAAAACAGTCAATGATAGACTTCCGATCTTCTCAATGAGTATCAAATGATAAAAAAATGGAGTAAAAAACGTCACGGCGTCGCCCTGCTTATCACTCTCTTTTTTATCATCGCCATTACCGCCGCCGTCGGGGTAAGTCTGATGAACCTTCGCAAAAGCGGTGAAGAGCTGCATCAGGCCCGTTTTTTACTCCAGAGCAATGCCATTATCGACGATGTACTCGCCTTGATGAGCCAGGCGGACAAACTCGGTATTGTTTCTGATGCCGAAAGTCTGAATCTCTTTTTGCTGAGCGCGGGGTTTATTCCTCTGCAATTAAAAGAACTTTTAGTTAAAATAGAAATTACAAGTGCAATGGGACGTATCAATATCAATGCACTTCAATCGTCGAACGACTTGCAGGTCGCGCTGGCAAAATATATGGTTCTTTTCAATGTCCAGGATGCCGCTTATATGACCGATCTGCTGCTCGATTGCATGGGCGGTTACAAAGAGAGCTATAAAACCGATATTTTTGATGTGATGCCGGAACTTTATCGCGAGCGCATCGTTTCAAAAAGACATTTTGACAAGATTATGGACTTTTATATCAGCGAGCGCCATGACAATGCCGTCACAAAACTGCCCTGGGGAGAGTTGATCCGTTTTGATGATGCCAATGCGACCGCGATTGATGCGAACTATATCACGCCGGCACTTTGGCAGATGCTTATTCCGGGCTTGGAAAAGGTGCGGGCTGCCGAACTTTCATCCGGAGAAGCGATCTACAAATCGCTTGAGGATATCGATGTATCGCCTGAGGAGAGAGCAACACTTTCGAAGTTCAACCTCAGCTTCTATCAGCCGACGGTGCATATGGATATTGCGATAGTGGAGAACAACAGCAGCGCCAAAGTAACATTTGACTATGACTTAACTACTAAAAAGGGTAAACATTTTGAATTGGGGATTTAAATCCAAAGCGAAAGCTTTTTTTGTCGATGTCGGTTCACCTGTCTGCATGCTGGACGAACCGGTGAACATCATCCTTTCACCTTCAATGTATTGGGTCAAGCGGGTTAAACTCCCCGTCAAATACCTGCGCGAAGTCAAAAGCCTGATACCATCTCTTTTTGAAGAGAACCTCCCGGCGGGAAAATACAGCTACAGCGCCTACAAAGACGGCGACAGCTTTTTGATCTTCGCCTATAACGACAAAGAGGTGCTTGATCTTATTGCCAAGAAGGGGATCGCATCGGCGAATATCAACAACATCTATCTCGCTCAGAGCGAATTCGATACCACTGACGAGCCGATCAAAATCGACGACAAGAGCATCTTGAGCCTTCAAAACGGGGTTGTGGTAAAGCTGCCGGCAGCCTTGTCTAAAGAGGCCAAAGTACTCGATCTGAGTGAGCACGTCTTCTCCAAGCACTCTATCCACCTGACCCGCTTCAACCAGATCGCCGATCAGAAAAGCCAGATCATCTTCGCCTCGATATTGGGTTTTTTGATCCTTATGTTTGCTGTGGAGTGGATGATCACCGGGGCCAAAGTATCTGCAATCATTCAAAAAGAGTCGGAAGTCTTTGCTCAGCACAACCTGCCTGCGACCTCGTTTCAAAACGAGGCGATCCATGCCAAACTCAACACGATCTTTGAGCGCCAGAGCCGCATACGCGACATTGTCAATTCGGCACTTACTGCCGAACTTGCCCCCGATGAGAAGATAGAGCAGTTCACCCTTGATAAAAACAGGATTGTCATCGAGATCAAAACCGCCTCCAAAGAGCAAGGCGAAAAAAGTCTCTCCAAAATCAGCAAACAGTTCAAAGGCAAGAGCCTCCGTTTTGAAAACGGGATCTACACAATGGAGATACAGCTATGAAGATCAATCCGCTCTATTTCGCACTTTTGCTGATCGCAGCCCTGCTCTTCGTGGTCTATCAGCTTGGCAGTGCCAAAGCGCAGCTGCGCGAAAGCAAGAACGCCCTGGTTAAAGTTGAGGCGATGGCGGAAGAGATCGATGCGCTCAAACGGGCCTGGGACAACCCCAAAACAACCGGTGCGGCACTGGAGAGGCTGTTGGAAACGCCGCAGCTTAAATCGGCCAACATCCAGCGCTCTGAAAAACGCGGTTTGATCGTCCTGAAATCGAAACGTTCGGATCTGAAAGCGACAAACTACTTTTTTGCCAAACTTTTCAACAGCGCCTATATCCTGAAGTCATTCGAGATCAAGCGGCTTGATGATGAGACAGTCAGCTTCAGTGTGGAGATCAAGTCATGAAAAGAGTAGCGCTATTTATTCTCTACACACTGCTCTTTTTCGGTGCATTGCTCTTTTTTACCCCTAAAGAGAACCTCTACTACTTTGCTGAAGAGCAGCTCAAATCCCAGGGCGTCATCATTGGTTACGAAGAGGTTATCGACCACGGGTTCAGTCTGGAGATCAGACATGCCCAACTCTATGTACAGAAAATAAAAAGTGCCGAAATCGGATCGGCGACCTTTACCTTATTTGGGCTCTACAACACCGTCTCTGTCTCCAATGTTCTGCTCGATAAAACCTTTGAGCAGTTTTTTCCGCCATTGATTCAGCGCATCGATATCCGACAGAACGTGCTCTCTCCGTTTCGCGTAGATGCCGATGCCACCGGGGATTTCGGCAAGGCAGAGGCCCGTGTCGATCTGTTGAAGCACTCCGTCAATGTGCTTTTAAAGCCTTCGAGACTGATGCTGACACACTATAAGAGCACACTGGGCAATTTACAAAAGACCAAGGAAGGGGATTATCGTTATGAATATAAGTTTTAATCCCGTTTTTATGAAAATCACACGCAATCTGCTCGTCATTGTCCTTGTTGCCAAGGTACTTTCGCTTTTGATGCTATGGTATTTCCCAAGCGAAGGGGTCAATTACCACTCCAGCAGCTCGAAAATGCCTGAATACAGGCGCTACAGCGTCCAGAACATCATCAGGCCGCTGCAAAAGCCTGATACAGGGAGTGCTGCTGAAGAAAACGGGCTCACCTCTTTTGGTCCCAATATCTCCAATATGGTCATATTGGGACTCTACAAGACCAAAAGCGGGGGACTGATCGTCATTGCACTCAAAGCAAAGCCGATAGATGCCGACGTGATCGGTATCGGGGAGACGTATCAAGGCTATACGCTTAAAACCATCCTCGATAACGGGGCGCTCTTTACCAAAGACGGCCGCAGCTACAGCCTCCTCTTCTCTGAGGAGGCGCCGAAAGAAAGTTACGCCAAAAAATCGGGCACGGCATCGGGTGATGAAGGTACCAAACAGGTCGAAAAGTCCGATATCAACTACTACGCCAAGAACTTTGATCAGATCTGGCAGGACATCGGTATCGAAGAGGTCAAAACAGACGGCAAGATCACCGGGTTCAAAGTGACCCGCATCAAAGCCGGCACCCCTTTTGCCACGCTAGGTTTACGCCAGGGTGACATTATTATCAAGGCCAACAATAAACCGATGACATCTTATAAAGATGCCCTGGAGATCTATAAGGGCATTGATAAACTAGAAGCGCTTCAACTCATCGTGCTGCGCAATAACCAAGAAACGGAGATCGTCTATGAAATTAATTAAACATCTATTGGTGTTGACTGTTTTAATCACTGCCACGCTTTATGCCCGGGAAGAGGTAAAGATCAAGCTTGACAACCTGCAGATCGAAAAATTTATCCAGCTTGTTTCGGAGATCAATAAACAGAACATCCTTGTCACCACAAAGATAAGCGGAACTGTCGATCTTGTCTCGTCTGCCCCTATCTATGAAGATGAGTTGATGGGCATTTTGGTCTCGGTACTCGAATCAAAAGGGTTTACGCTGGTCAAAAAAGGCTCGTACTATGAGGTCGTTCGCTCCACGGAAGCGGCAAAATACAATGTTCCCGTCATTCGTTCAGGCTATGTAGCAAGCGGCAACACGATGGTTACGCAGGCCATCGAGGTCAAAGGGGAGAATGTCGATATCGTTGCCGCCAAGGTGCGCTATCTTATCTCCAAGACCGCCAAACTGATGACGATGAAAGAGTCCAACACTATTCTTATCACCGATTACCCTGCCAATATCCAGACCATCAAACGTATCCTCAAAGATATCGATACGAAAAACGAGAAGATCATGAAGATCATTCCGGTGGAGCATGCCGAACTCAAAAAGCTGCATACCCAGGTCGCTGAGATCGCCAAAACGATCTTTAATGACAAGGTAGCGACGCAGAGTGTCACTGTCCTGCTCAACAGTGATGTGAACGGGCTGATCCTTATCGGGAACAAGAAGGAGGTCGAGGCGCTAGAGAAAGTGATCAAGAAACTCGACAACGAACAGAACCTCAACGAAGTCGTGCAGATCATTCCCCTGAAAAACTCCGACGCCAAAAACGTTCTGGCAACCCTTACCGATATCATCACCAAACAGACCTTTTCCGATCCGACTCTCAAACCCAATGTCTCCTCCAACGATGAGATCAATGCCATCATTCTCGTCGGGAATCCGGCTGTGCTCAAGAGTCTTATAAAGATCATCGAGACCCTCGATAAAGAGAAGTACCAGGTCTATGTCCAGGCGAGAATTGTCGAGATCAACAAAAGTGATGCCGAACAGATCGGTATTAAGTACGCCCTGCTGGGCGGGGCTTCTACCGCTTCCGGCCTCTATACGTTCAGCGGCAATTTCGGTGGTGAAAATGCCGCGCTCTCCGCGAGCGTCGGTAATTTTCTGCAGGGCAGCAATGTCGACCAGCTGCTTGCGATCGGAGCATCACTCGACTTTTTGCAGTCCAAAGGGGCTTCCAAGACGATCTCCAACCCCTCTATCCTCTGTGTCAATAACCAGGAGTCCTCAATCTATGTCGGTAAGACCCTCTCTTTTCAGACCGGCGAGACCACCGGCGTAGCCGGTACCACCAACTCCTACAAACGTGAAGATGTCGGTCTGACCCTCAAGATCAAACCGCGTGTCTCATCCAAAGACAAGGTGACACTCGACTCCGAGACCATTTTGGAAAACATCCTCAGCGTTGATAGCAACGGTCAGCCGGTCACGACCAAGCAGACTGTCCTGACCCAGTCGATCCTGCGCCACGGCGAAAGCATCATCATCGGCGGACTGGTCAAAAACTACACGAGCAATGTCGATACAAAAGTACCTATCCTGGGATACATTCCGATTATAGGCTGGTTCTTTAGCCATAAAGACTCCCAGGAGCAGCAGGACAACCTGCTTGTCATCCTGACACCGTATGTCATCGACAATAGCGAAAAGCTTTCACAGCTGCAGGAGCAGCTGGGTGAATTTGGCCGGCTTCAAGAGGAGTACAACAAAAAGGTCTTCCCGAAAATCGAAGAAAAAGCAAAAGAGGGAGCGCTCTAATGTTATCGGCCCAGCTTCATCATGATCTCAACCTCGAAGCGATCGAAGTCGAAGAGATGGAGACAGAGTTACTGGTCAGGAACTACCTTCTGCTGACCCGCATCGACGAAAATATCGTTGCCGCAACATCCGAAGAGTACCTGGTTGAAGCCAGTAACTATTACAGCAAACTCCCGCCTCTATACCCTTTTGTCGTTCTGGATGAAGAGTCTTTTGAACGCCTTTATAAGCGTTTTCTGGAGCTGCGGACCGACAGGCAGATCGAAACCATGCAGGGCGAGGGAGAAAGTCCGGAGATAACCGACGGCGACCTCTCCTTGACCGAATTTTTGCGCACCTCTTCGGACATTCTCACCTCCGAAGAGTCTGCACCTATTATCAAGTTCGTCAATGCCCTCTTTTATCAGGCCGTCAAACGAAAGGCCTCCGATATTCACATCGAAGTGCATGAAAAAAGAGGCGAAGTCCGCTTCCGTATCGACGGGGTCCTCACCAAAAATGCCGATCTTGAAAAAAAGGTGATCACCCTCATCATCAGCCGTATCAAGGTCATCTCCAATCTTGATATCTCTGAGAACCGTATTCCCCAGGACGGGCGTACGCAGATCAAGATTGCCGGTGAGTCCCTCGACATCCGTGTCTCCATATTGCCTACCTTTTACGGTGAGCGCGTTGTTATGCGACTTTTGATGCAGAGCGGCTCGGTACCGCGTATCCAGGAGCTCGGTTTTTCGGAGGAGACGATTCACGATATCAAGAACCTCCTGCGCAACTCCCACGGCATCATTCTTGTTACCGGTCCGACCGGTTCAGGCAAAACCACCTCCCTGCACGCCTTTCTGCAGGAGGTGGAATCGCCTGAACTCAACCTCATTACGGTTGAGGATCCTGTCGAATACAAGTCGGAGACGATCTCCCAGATCCAGGTCAACGAAAAGGTGGGGCTCAGCTTTGCCGCAGCCCTGCGTTCTATCCTGCGCCAGGACCCCGACATTATCATGATCGGTGAGATACGTGACGAAGAGACGGCCCATATCGCGGTGCGTGCCGCCTTGACAGGCCACCTCGTCTTCTCTACCCTGCATACGAACTCCGCAGCGGCAACGATCTCGCGTTTAGCCGACATGGGGATCGAACCTTTTTTGATCTCCTCTTCCGTTCTGGGTATCATGGCCCAGCGGCTTGTCCGGCGGCTCTGCGATGCCTGCAAGGTAGAAGACAATATCGCAGAAGATTTTGCGGCAGAATACAGTATCGAACCTGGCGCCAAAATCTACAAAGCCGTCGGATGCAAAGCGTGTAACTACAGCGGTTTCAGCGGCCGCCAGTCGATAGGCGAGCTCCTGATCATGAATGACATGATCAAAGATATGCTGAAAGAGACCACCAATGAGCATACCATCTCCAGAGCGCTGGAAGCAGAGCATCTCGTCACCATCTCTATGCAGCTTTACAAGATGCTGCTGAGAGGAGAGACCTCGCTGGATGAAGCGATACGTATCGGTTTAGCCCATGCCTAAAACGTCTCACGGCTTCACCCTCCTGGAGGTTCTTGTTGCCGTAATGATCATCGCAGTTGTCATCGGATCGCTGATACAGCTCTTTGCCAACAATTCGAACACCTTTGCCTCTATTCCGCAGAGGATCCTGCATACCAACACGACCAGCCTGCTCCTGGGCAATGAGGTTTACGGTTTTCAAAAAGACAAAACAGATCTCGCTGAGCTGGTCAAAGACTTTAAGATCGATGATGACCTTCGGCGCAAGCTTAAAAATATCAAGGCCGAGATCATATACAGCGAAGTCACAACGATCGATTTCGGCGATGCGTCTGAGAGCATTGCAGAAGAGGCAAGCAGTAAAACAGGCGGCGAGACTCTGGTAAAGGATGCTGCAGACGTAAGCAACTCCATGGAGATCGGCCGGACAACGCTGAAGATCAAAGACCAATCCAGCTCATTTATACGGATCAAATTCCAATGAGACGCCGCGCGTTCACCCTTATCGAAATGATGATCGCCATCACGCTCTTCTCCGTGGTGATGATCTTTCTTTACCAGTCTGTCGCTTCACTCGGTAAATCCAACCAGTTTTACGGTGAAAAGCTCGAAGCGATCACGACAGAACAGTTCCTTTTGAAAACCCTCTATCTCGATCTCGCCCTCTCTGTCCCCAATACGGATGAGATCATCAACATCAACAAGAACGAAGATGTCGTCCTGATACAGACATCGAATATTATTCACACCCATGTCATGCCCTATGTCGCTTACTTCATTAAGGATAAACACCTCTACCGGATTGAGTCGGCCGCCAAACTGAAATATCCTTTCGAGCGTAATCTAAATGTGCTTATCGATGATTTCGGTGAAGCGAATTCGTTCCGACTCTATAAGAACAGCACACATTTTTTGCTGCAGATCAATATCGACGGTAAAACGGACAACCTTCTGAAAATTCGCCATCTGAATATCTGAAATCAGTCTCAAACTCTATAGATATTGATAATTGTATTATTTTTTTACGGTGAAGCGTTCGAAAGGCAGAGGGTATCAGGGCCAAAGGCCCCGACATGTTAATTAGAGTGCAGTTTTTGCTTGAGTCACTACAGCGCTGAATGCGGCTGCATCGTTCATAGCCATATCAGCAAGGATCTTGCGATCAAGTTGAATGTCGGCTTTTTTCAATCCGTTGATGAAACGAGAATAGCTGATGTCGTTCAGGCGGCATGCAGCATTGATACGGATGATCCATAGTTTACGGAACTCGCGTTTCTTCTGTTTACGGTCACGGAATGCATAATACATACTGTGTTCAAGTTGCTCTTTCGCTTTACGGAAGTGCTTGTGACGCCCCTGAAAGAAACCTCTTGCTAATTTTAATACTTTTTTATGACGACGGCGTCTTACAACACCTGTTTTTACTCTTGGCATTTTTTTCCTTTACTCTATCATCTTTTGAGATGTATAGGTGCCACTTCAGTTGTGGACTTGCCCAGCTTTGACTGGAGAATATTTTGAATGAAAGCGTAATTACGCGATCATCGCCTTAATGTTTTTAGCATCTACGTTTGAAACTGTTTTCGGCGCATTTTGTTTGCGACGAGTTCCTGCGTCTTGTTTTGTCAAGATATGGCTACGAAACGCTGTACCACGTTTGATCGTGCCGTTTTTCTTCACTTTAAAACGCTTTACAGCGCCTTTTACAGACTTCATTTTAGGCATAGTGACTCCTCTCTAATTTTACTATTTTGCTTCTTGAACAAAATAAGTCCGAAATTATAGCCAAATCGAGATTAAAATGCCATTCTCGGCGTAAGATGTTTTCACTTGTCCAGAGCGACATACCTTTTTTAGACACCATCTTTGGCTATACTAACAAAATGGCAAACACTGATTTGGATTTACAGAACATGATTGTACAGATCGAAGAGGAGTTCAAGTACCTAGAAGAGCAGTGTTTGAAAAATGAAAAAGACAATTGTGATATCAGGCTGCATGCAATCGCCATGATCACCCTCTACCATTTTGCCCTCAATCTGAAACTCTCCGGCGCACAGCTCATCAAGCTGCTCTACCTACTGGATAAAAAGAGCCGACTCCACCGCCACCTGATTGCCCCCTACCTGGTGCTGCTCGACGATATGGAACTCGTCTGCAAACAGTACGGGCACACCTACCTGCTCTTCCTCTCGGAAGTCGCACAAAACAAAAGTGATGAAGAGATCATGGAGGTACTCTTTAAAAGGCAAAATTAGCGTTAATTATGAATTATGAATTATGAATTATGAATTATGAATTATGAATTATGAAT
>CAZNQJ010000032.1:0-9163 GCA_964575205.1 uncultured Campylobacterales bacterium
CTGCTCGGTCTCAAAAGAAAGATACCCGAGGCACAGAAGGCAAAGGCCCGGCGGCACTACGATGAGATGGTCCTGCTTTGCGACCGGCTCAGACAGCAGATGAACGTCCTCAATACCCTCATAGAATGGCTGCCGGACGAGACCTTCCCCGAACTCTACCGCATGCCCGGAAAAAACCGGGCAATCTCCTGAGGCCGTCACGGAACAAATTGACACCCTGCCATAATTCACCCGCTTTCGCAGCCGATGTGCCATCATTGCACTATGGAAAATCTATCGAACAGCGCACACCGCAGCACAATACAATCACGGCAGAAAAGACAGGACCAATCGGAGCCGCAGGCTCACGACCACACCTTTGAGGGCCACCCCGTGGCCATCGTCGAGAGCTTCTCGCGGGGCGGCAAGCGCATCGCCGTCATACAGGACCGCGACGGGGAGGTATTTGAAGTCTTCTTTGAGCAGCTCGACTGAGTGTAACGTGGTAAAATAGCGTTTATGAAAGCAAAAAAACTCGCCCATACCTTTTACGCCTGGGAAGGCGATATTCTGGTCCTGAACATCTTGGGGACCCCCAGCGCGAAACAGGACAAGATAGGAAAGGTCAAAGGCCACCAGCTGAAGGTCAGCGTCACCGCCACGCCGGTGGCGGGGAAAGCGACCGATCACATGGTGCGCTTTCTGGCGAAAGAGTTCGGTATCTCCCGTTCTGATTTCGAAGTCGTCTACGGCCGCATGAACGTCAACAAGCAGCTGCGCATCAAAGCACCGAAAAAACTCCCCTCCGTCATCTCCTTCGAGTAAAAGAGGAAATACACCACGACAAATGTACAAATGGAGACAGGACACTTTCTTCTGCTCCGGTAAAACAGATACAAAACCTACTAAATAAAATTACTTAAACCTACTAAATAAAATTTATAAAACCTATAAACTATGATACACTTGGTCTAGTAATTAATTATATACACATTTGAAAACTTTTCAACGCAATGTGCACGAAAACAGGGGGGAGTATATGGCAAATACAGTACTGGCTTCCGGGCTGAAAAAAATCAAACGGCTACAGGAAAAAGGCAAGGTCTTCCAATCGAAATCCTTCACTGATAAAGAGTTGACACAGTTAAAAAAGAACGGTTTTTTAACCGAGATCATAAGAGGATGGTACCACGTTAGTTCCCCTGCTGATGTAGACAATGAGACCACGATGTGGTATGCAAGTTTTTGGGAGTTTGTCGCCAAATATCTAAAAGAGAGATACAAGAAAAACTATTGTCTTAACCCCGACGCATCGCTTGCTCTTCATACAGGAGACACTGTCGTTCCGCAGCAAATAGTCGTGATGATCAAAAAAGGCACACCCGATATCGTAAAACTTCCCCACAGCATAGCATTGACCATATACCCGGAAACCAAGAACTTTCCGACTGAGCAAGTTGCGATCAATGGCGTGCAGGTCCAAACACTGGAGACGGCTCTATGCAAAACCGGTCCGCAATATTGGACAAATCATCAGAAAGAAGCTGAGATCGCCTTGACTAGAATATTGAATATGGGCACGCTGGCTAAGATTCTAGTTGATGGCAAAATGTGGGCATCGGCGGGGCGCATAGTCGGGGCGCTTGGGTTTGTAGAGAGAAAAGAGGATGCCGCGAGACTGAAAAATGCGATCGAGCTTTCAAGAGGATTGGCTTTAGCGGTCAATAATCCTTTCAAAGAAGAAGCCAAACGTCTTGTCTTCTCGAAAGGCAAATCGTCAGTATCGTTGCGTCTCGAAGCGATGTGGCATAGCTGGCGGGAAGAGGTTTATGCGATAGGAAAGGAACTTCAGTTCGGTACCCCGGATGCAAATGCCATAGAGGAGGAGATGGAAGACAAACGCAAACGCGATACCTACCACTCACTCTCCATAGAAGGGTACCGCGTGACCGACGAGCTGATCGAGCGCGTCTCCAATGGCGACTGGCTCCCGGAAAAAAACCCGCAGGACTCGACAAGCAGAGACGCTTTGGCGGCACGAGGCTATTATGAAGCATTTGAAAATGTAAAGCACACGGTTTCTGATGTGATCAAACATAAAAAAAGCTTGTCTGAAGTCTTGGAAAATGCCCATCAGGATTGGTTCCAAGCACTTTTTTCTCCAAGTGTAAAAGCAGGCATATTAGAGGCGTATCAGCTTGCCGGGTACCGAGACACTCAAGTCTATCTTCGAGGCTCCAGCCATCTCCCTCTTGCGAAAGAGGAGTTGATCGATGCGATGGGGACATATTTTGAGCTGCTTCGAAACGAGAACGATCATTTTGTGTGTGCTGTTTTGGGACATCACCTGTTCGGGTTTATTCACCCCTATCTTGATGGAAACGGACGTATATCACGTTTCATAATGAACGCCTTCCTTGTCACCAAAGGCTACCCCTGGGTTATTATTGAAGTAAGTTCAAGAACCAGGTATATGGAAGCCTTGGAGCAGGCCAGTGTACATGGGAACATCGTGCCGTTTGCCGAATTTATCGGTGCACTTGTAGAAGAGGGTCGGCGAGCTGTTTAAAGGGTTCTTTAGCAGCTGGGCAGAAAGCTGTGAAAAACAACTAGTACTATAATTGCATGGTGTTTTGATACTGCGCCAAGGACGCTTATGGGCACGAATGAAATACGCATAGACGAGCGGAATGTCTACAAGGGGATGGAACGCGGAAGTTTGAGTATGCGCAGCTGGCTGCTGGGCTGACGTCAAAGCCGGAGCTCTATTTTACGATCTGAATGTTCTGGCCGTCCCACTTGGTGGTCAGATTGAACATGTCGGCCATCTCTTTGATGTGCATGACTTCAAAGACACCTTCGGCGTCAAGTGATTTTGCGATAAGTACAATAGTCTCGCCCTGGACTTCGCCCAGTTCATGGTATTTGAGTGCTGTATTGCTCAACATTTTGTGTAAACTATATATCATATATTATAACCTTTTTAATTTTATTGTATTATATCCTATTTCATAAAAACAAACAACAATTTCATCAAATCGGCATAAAATCGAAACCGGCTTGCGATAAGAGGAGCCGTTTGTCAATGGCGGCTATATAAAGTAGCGAAAAAGAGAAGAGAACCCGGATGACCGTAGAAGAGATAGAGACCCGAGACCGCATGCAGCTCGCAGCGGCCCTTGCGCAGGTGATCTGGCATGAACACTACACCCCGATCATCGGCAGCCTCCAGGTGGCGTACATGCTCGAGACCTTCCAGAGTGCGGAGGCCATGATGCGGCAGCTTTCAGAAGGGTACCGCTACTATCTGCTGTTCGAGAGGGGCGAACCCCTCGGGTACATGGCCATTCAACCCCGGGCCGACGCCCTTTTTCTGAGCAAACTCTACATCAAAGCGCCGCACCGCGCTAAAGGCCACGCCAAAGCCGCTGTCGCCTTTCTGTCGGCGCTGGCGACCGAGACGGGGGCGAAAAAGATCGAGTTGACGGTCAACAAGAACAACCTCCCCGCCCTGAAGGCCTATGCGAAGCTCGGCTTTGTCATTTCGGGCGAGGTCGTTCAGGCGATCGGCGGCGGTTTCGTGATGGATGATTACACAATGCTAAAGCGTGTCGAAAAGGTTTGACGCCCCTAATTACTGTCGGCCTGGACCACCCTGTTCCGGCCCCCCTCTTTCGCCTCGTAGAGGGCCTTGTCGGAGCGCTTGATCGTCTGCTCTATCGGCTCGTTCGGGGCGTAAAGCGTTATGCCGAAGCTGCAGGTCACGCGGCCGGCCACCTCGAAACTCTCCTGCTCGATGCGCTGCCGCACATGCTCGGCCATCCGTCTCAAGGTCTCGATGGATTCCGTCTCGATGACCAGCAGGAACTCTTCGCCGCCCCACCGCACCAGCAGGTCGTCGTTACGGATGGAGTAGCGCATCGTCGCGACAAGATGCTTCAGCACCTTGTCGCCTGCGTCATGGCCGAAGGTGTCGTTCACCCTTTTGAAATGGTCGATGTCCACCATGACGAGACCGAGAGAGCTGTTCTTCTTTTCGGCATTCTCCACAAGCTCCCCGATGGTCATATCGAAGAAATCCCTGCTGTAGGCACCGGTCAGATGGTCGCGGCTCACCCGCTCCTGCAGCAAGAACTGCTGCTGCATGGTCTCGCTGATATCGGTAAAGGCGACGATGTAGTCATCATCGTCAAAACGGTTGATGGAGACCGTGAAGGCGTGGGGGCGCTGACGCTTATCGGCGATCGAGACCACGCGCTCTTTTTTCGGAAGCGTCTCCAACGCTTCGACCCAACTCTCCTTGCCGTCTACTTTCCCTAGGTAGAAAAAACGCTCATCGGCAATAAAGAGATCGCAGATGCAGTCGTACTCCTTCAAAAAATCGTCCAGGGAAGCGTAGCCGAAAAAGCTCAAAAACGACTGGTTTGCTTTTTTCAAACGTATGCCGTCGGTCTGGATGATGATGTTCTTCTGCAGATCGAACAGGCGCTGAAGCTTCTCCTGGTCGATGACGTGGTCGGTAATGTCGTAGACGGTCCCGACGGACTTGACCGGCTTGCCCTCGCTGTCGTAGCTGTGCTCGCAGTGCTCTTCGGCATAACGCACCGTCCCGTTTTTCTGAATGATGCGGTGGACGATGCTGTAGTCGGTTCTCTCTTCAATGGAGCGACGGTACTTATTCGCCAGCTCTTCCCGGTCGTCGGGATGGACATAGTGCAGGAACCCCTCGAAAGTCGCTACAAACTCCTGGGGCTCCAGCCCGAAGATGCGGTAGACCTCGTCGCTCCAGTAGAGCCTCTCCTCCCGCAGATCAAACTCCCAAAAGCCCATATGGGCGATATTCTGCGCCTCTTTGAGCCGATCGTTCGTACTTTGCAGCGCCGCTTCCGCTGCTTTTAAGCTCTCCTGGACCGTGACCAGGTAACGGATCAGATGGGCGACAAAGTAGAAGAGGAGGAAGCCGACGATGATCGGTATGATAAAAGCGGCTATAAGGAGGTGAAAGTCAAAAAAACTGCCTGTCAGCCAGTAATTTAGGGGCAAGGCAAACACCTCTGCCAGGAGCGTCGCCAGGGCCGTAAAGAGGAGTATGAACGGCCAGAACCCCAGTTTCGTAAGGTAGGACAGCACATTTGCCACTGAAAACCTTTGCTGCCTCCTGCTGAACCCGGTTTACGGGCAGGGGCATCATATAGATAACTTTCAGTATAAAGCAAACAACTCTCAAATAAGCTGAAACGGGTGCAAAATCGTACCGCGTCCCGGCAGCAATGCATCAGGCGAAACAGCCATTAGCCCGGTTTACATCTGTTTACATCCCGTTGAGCAAAGAGTTACATACCTGCTCTATGATAGTAAACGATAAAGAGACACTCCTTTATCACACCGCATCAAAGGGCACCTCTGTAAACCCTGGCCACCCTCAGAGGGAAGAAAGAGAGATGAGATTGTGCAGAACTTTTCTTGCGTCATAGCCGAAGCGATGAGAATAGAAAATTGTGTGCAAGATCATGCACGAACTCAAGACCCCGCTTACAAAAGGCAAGCTTGCCCTGGCGATGACGGATGAGAAGAGCGGAGGTGCGCTTTCTTGACACCCTTTTCAACCGGATGGACGCGCTTATCAACCGCTTCGCGCATATCGAGAAGCTTCAGAGCAGCCCTTTGTCAGCGAACACCGCCGCGACGGCGGGCACGGGCTGGGATTCTACATCGCCGAGAACATTGTCCGGGCCCACGGTTACCGCCTTGACTACCGTTACGTTGAGGGAATGCACCTCTTTTGCATCCGGTTTGTCCAGCGGAGACGATTTTGGGCTATACTTAAAAACATTATGCGAGGAGAATACGATGCACAATAGCAAAATAACGACAATCGCATTGGCGGTCCTACTGTCCGGGGGGAGCCTGTATGCGGCCTCCGTGCATTCGGAAAAAGATGAGGGGGCCGGCAAACGCACGGAGAAGAAAAGCGGCACGATCGGCTCCGACCGGGGGGACGGGCAAGGACTTCACGCAGTGAAACCGCCTCGTAAACGCGCCACGGAGGCACACCGCGAAACCGGCCGCACCCCTGCGACAACCCGTCACACCGTCAAAAACGAGATCCAACGCCGACAAGAGCCCGTTAACAAAGGGCTTAAACAGGTGAAACGCCCGCACTACCGGGTACCGCCCGGAACCAGACAGCTACCCTACCATCACCGTCCCGGCTATATCACCCGTACGATCCCGAAAGTGGCCATGACCCTCAGTCTGGGCGGTCTGCTCTACTACTATACGGACGGCATCTACTACCGCCGGCACAGCAGCGGCTTTATCGTCGTCATGCCGCCGGTAGGGCTGATCGTGCCCGTGCTGCCGCTGGGGTATACCGTTTTTCAGCTCCACGGCAGCACCTACTACTACTATGACAATGTCTACTACGTGCGGGACACCGCTCATCAGGCCTACCGCGTTGCGCAGGCGCCCGATGGCTATGCGGCCTACAAACCCGGAGACATTGTCGAAACACTGCCCGACGGTGCCTACACCGTCACTATAGACGGTGTGCAATACTACCGCTTCGGCGGTGTCTATTTTCTGCCGTCGGTACAGAACGAGAAGGTCGTCTTCATCGTCGTCACCCCCGAGGGGCTATGACCTCCCCCTCCCTTTTGGGATAATCTCTGCTCCGGCCGCGGTTTCGGCGTCATCTGCCTTTCTGTTGTCCGGGCAGTTAAAAGCTGCAAAAGCAGCAACATAATTGACTAATAAATGGACAGCTTCTGTTTCAAACAAGACGCCAAAGCCGCGCTATTTCCCTCCCGACTCCTCTTTTCCGTTGCGTCCAGACCCCTATCTTCCTTATTATACCAATGGCCTACGGGAATGGGTAATTTGACTATTTTTTAACCAATACCATGGTAGCAGACACGGTCTTCATCGTTATAATTATGACAATTATGTCCATTTATTAAAGAAGGTCTTATTATGCTGAAAGAGAAATATATCCATAACCTGCATCAAGCCCGTACATCCCATGTCCGCATGCTCAACGCTCTTAAACTTCTGGTTTCCGGACTCAATGTCGATGAGAGCCAATTTAAACTCAATCTTACCGAATCGGTATTCGGAAAATGGTTCTATGAAGAAGCGATGCTTTTTTCAATGGGCAACAGCCGTATGTATCTTGATGAGATAGAGACCGTTTTGCTGAAGTACAATGACCATTTTACAAAGATATACCAGATCTATTTTGACAACAGGGCGAGCGGCTTTACCGGCCTGCTTGGACTGAAGAAAAAGGCGAGCAGCGCCGAAAAAGAGCTGGCACAGCGTCTCTATGACGAGATGGTGATTATGGCCGATCAGCTCAAACAGAAGCTGAGGGTTTTCGAGAGCCAGTTGGCCAGTATGAGCGAAGAGAAGTTTGCGGAGATCGACTACACACCCCCCGAAGAGCCCAAATCAAAGCCGGCGATAGAGCAGGAAGATGAAGGGTCACGCTACCAATTCGGGGCACGCGGCCATTGACCGCGTCGCTTCGGCTGCCGCGATGCCGTCAAGAGAGCTGTGCGTAAGAGGATTTCAAGCGGCTTTTTAAAAGTACTAAAAGAGAACAGGTATACGGGCGGTATCGCCTCGGCTAACACTTTTGTAACAGTTTTAGGAGTATCATACTCTCAAACCACCTCGAAGGAGTATCGCTATGGAACCGAATTTGGAAGAGATGAGCGACTATAAGAAGCCGCTAGGAAAGAATAAACTGAAGCTGATCATCATCGCTTTTGCTATTGTGTTGGCGGTCTATGCCGTCTACGCCCTGGTGATGGGCGGCTTCTAAGCCTCACGGCAGATCTTTGAAAGGGTCTGCCCTTCTCCTGCTTTTCAGACAAGCACACTACTTCCCTTAATACAGCCTTCAACACCTTTAGAGTACCTTATAACATAGTTACCATACTCCAACAGCAAAGAGCGATAATGTTCACACGCCAAAAGCCGAATGATGCAAAGATCAGAGCAGAAATGATCAACGTGGCCTATGCCCAGCTTCGCCTCTCTTCTCTTGCCGTTGTCGTCAACGGCTTTGTACTGAGCATGATGCTATGGCGCGTCATTGACCATGATACCATCATGCTCTGGTTCAGCGCCCTCCTGTGTGTCAGCCTGCTGCGCTTCTACTCGGTCCGAAGTTTCAACCGCCGCAAAGAGAGCTACTCGGAGCGCTACTGGGAGCAGCTTTTTCTTGCCGGCGTGGTCGCTTCCGCCCTCATCTGGGCCAGTGCCTCGGTTCTGCTTTTTGCACACGAGAGCATTATGCACCAGGCGATGTTCATCATCGTCATTGCCGGCACGAGTGCCGGCGCGGTCAGCAGCCTCTCTTCGGTATTGACCGCCATTCGCCTCTTCCTTCTCATCATGCTGGTACCGCTTGTCGTCCAGCTGCTGCGCCAGGGCACCGAAATACATGAGTGGCTCAGCTTGCTCACCGTCATGTTCCTGATACTTCTGCTCATCATATCCAAGCGCTTTTACGAAAACAACCTCAAGGTGATCATTTCACAGCTTCAGTATGAAAAGGCCGAAGCAGAGCGTCACCTGAGCGCCGAACGTTTTGAGACCGTTTTCCGTGAAGCGCCCGTAGGGATCTTCCTTTATGATACCGGTCTGAAAATAGTGGAGTTCAACCAGGAGTTTTCAGCCTTTCTTGAGGCGCCTGCGGAGTTTCTTACCGGGCTGGAGATGCATCTGCTCCCCGATCAGCGTATTTTGCCGGCGCTCAAGGCGGTTTTGGACGATACCGGCGGTTTTTACGAGGGGAGATACCTCACGAAATACAAGGGTAAAGAGATATGGATCAACATGCGCACCTCCCCGGTACACAATAACGAACGGAATGTGATCGGCGGCATCGGCATTGTCATCGATATCACCGAGCGCATGAACGACCAGCGGAAGATACAGCATCAGGCCTATTACGATGCCCTGACCGATGTTCCCAACCGCACCATGCTGATAGAGAAGATACACCAGGAGATCAGCCGTTTCAAACGCCATCAGGTCATTGCCGGCATACTCTATCTGGACCTCGACCATTTCAAGAACATCAACGACTCGCTCGGCCACCAGATCGGTGACCAGCTCCTGATCGAGACCGCCAACCGCCTGCAGAACCTCCTCCGCGACGAGGATACGGTCTCGC
>CAZNQJ010000033.1:0-3826 GCA_964575205.1 uncultured Campylobacterales bacterium
CACGGATGTCATCTCAGCCACGGCGGCCTCGTTCAGTGCGGAGGGCGGCCTGAAACTGCTCGAGGGCAATATCGGGCGCAGCGTCATCAAGACCTCGGCGCTCAAAGATGGGCAGTTCCTGATCGAAGCCGAAGCGATCGTCTTTGATTCGCAGGAGGCCCTTCAGAGCGCCTTTAGACGCGGCGACCTGGAGAGGGACTTCATCGCGGTCGTGCGTTTCCAGGGGCCCAAAGCCAACGGCATGCCTGAGCTTCACGGCCTGATGCCGCCGCTCGGCGCACTCCAGGACAAGGGATTCAAGGTAGCTATCGTCACCGACGGGCGGATGTCGGGCGCTTCCGGCAAGGTCCCTTCGGCGATTCATATGTCGCCCGAAGCGCTTGACGGCGGAGTGCTCGCCAAGATCGAGACGGGCGACATGATCCGTCTCGATGCCGAAAAAGGGGCGCTGATGCTTCTGGTCGAAGAGGAAAAACTGCAGGCCCGCGTTGCAGCATCTGTAGATCTGAACGGCAACCGCCACGGTTTCGGCCGTGAACTTTTTGCCGCCATCCGCCATAGTGTGGGCAGTGCCGAAGCGGGTGCCGCCGTATTTGATCTTACGGGAGAGGAGCGCGCATGAGAGCTATTGATGTAATGCAGATATCACCGATCGTGCCGGTGATCGCTTTGGATAAGGCAGAGAATGCGCTGGCGCTGGCAGAGGCTCTGCTCGAAGGGGGCATTTCGATCATGGAGATCACGCTGCGTACCGAAGCGGGGTTGAAAGCCATCGAGGCGGTCTCAAAATCGCTGCCGCAGATGCATGTCGGTGCCGGCACCGTGCTCAATACGATGGATTTCAAAAGAGCCGTCGACCACGGTGCGCAGTTCGTCTTCAGTCCCGGCATCAGCAAAGAGCTGATGCTCACTTCGCAGGAGCTGGGAATCGCCCTTATCCCGGGCGTTGCGACGGCCTCTGAGGTGATGCTGGCCCACAACAACGGCTTTGACTGCTGCAAACTCTTCCCCGCTGCCGTCGCCGGCGGTACGACGGCGCTCAAAGCCTTCGGCGGCCCCTTCGCCTCAATGCGTTTCTGCCCGACGGGCGGGGTCAGCCTGAACAACCTTAACGACTTTCTTTCGCTTGAGAACGTCCTCTGTGTCGGCGGCAGCTGGATCGTGCCCAAAGAGGCGCTGGCCGACAAGAACTTTCATAAGATCACGACGCTCTGCAGAGAAGCGCTGCAGGCTATCCGATAAGCGCGGCCGTGTAGAGATGTCCGGATTGTCCGCTGGACTCACGTCTCAGATTAGAACTGTTGAAGTATAATCATTTCAACCAATATCACATGTCACGGGGGCTCATTTGCAGATCTCGCAAGCTACCAAGGTGACACTGCTGCTGCTTTCGATGGTAACGATGATGTCCAATGTCGCCATCGTCACCTCGCTGCCGCACCTCAAAGAGCACTTTCCGGGTGTGAAAGAGATCGAGTTTCTTTCACGTCTGATGATCACGCTTCCTTCGCTCTCCATTGCCCTGCTGGCCCCTTTTCTGGGCCATTTCCTGCACCGTATTAAACGCAGAAGCGCTACGGTGGCGGCACTTTTGCTGTTTGCACTTGCGGGCAGCGGCGGGCTCTACCTCGAGGGCATCGAGGCGCTCCTGTTTTCACGTGCCCTGCTCGGCGTTGCCATTGCGGTGCTGATGATCGTTACGACGGCACTGGTCGGCGACTATTTTGCGCAGGCGTCGCGCCACCGCTATATGGGGATGCAGCGGGCTTTTACCTCCATAGGCGGTCTCTTCTTTCTGATCGGCGGCGGTCTGTTGAGCGATTTCGGCTGGCGCTTTCCCTTCGGGCTCTATCTGGTCGGGCTGCTCTTTATTCCGCTTACGCTGCTCTTTCTGGTGGAACCTTCAAAGCCTTTGGACGAGCCGGAAGAGGAGGTTCGGCCCCCGCTTTTCGGCATCTACGCTCTGGCCTTTGTGCTGATGCTGATCTTCTACATACTGCCGACGCAGATGCCCTTTCTGATGATCAACCATTTCGGTGCGAGCGGCACGCTTACGGGGGCTATCATCTCCACGGCCTTTCTCGCCAATGCCCTGGGGGCACTGAGCTTTGCCAGACTCAAAAAGCACTACGATTACGGAACGATCTATATCATCGGTATCGCCATCGTCGGGATCGGGTTTTTGCTGATCGGTTCGGTGCAGGAGGTGCACCTCTTCTTTTTTACCTCTCCGATCATGGGCTTCGGCGGGGGTGTCCTGATGACCAATGTGACGGCCTGGATGCTGAGCCGGTCGCATCAGAGCCGGCGCATCAAGTCTTCGGGCTACCTCACCAGTGCGCTCTTTTTGGGGCAGTTCTTTTCGCCCATTCTTTTTCATCCTCTTGTTATGCACTTCGGCGTGCAGGCGTTCTTCGGCGTCATAGGCGCCGTACTGCTGGGTATTGTCGTACTGCTGGGCGCGGTGAAAAAAGTGAGGGGCTAAGCCTCGGGAAAAGTGTATCGATCGGGGTGTCTAAGAAGCGGATTGACGTGGCGCCGACAGGTTTCAGGCGACCTGGACGATCGCCTCGTTGATCTGTTCGAGTGCAAGGATCTTGCCGTTCTCCTCTTCTTTGGCGCTCCACCAGTATTCGATGATCTGCTGTTCGATGCTGCCGAGAAGGTCCATCGGCAGGTTGGCAAAGACCTCGAAAGAGCTTACCTCGTCGCGACTGACGCCGTTGCGCTGGGCGATCTCGCCGATGAGCTCGCGGATGGACTTCTCTATGTCGGTGGCTTCGGGCATCGGCACCTCGTCACTCGGTTCCGGGTAGACGCGGGCATAGTCGATCCAGGTCTTGATTTCGCCTTCGAGGTAGTCATGGCCGTAGACCCGGTAGCAGAGCACCCGTTCCGGGCCGTAGAGAATCTCGTCGCTCTCTTCGAGTGTATCCGTGGTCTTCGGTATGCCGTTGTTCAGATAGACTTCGATGCGCTGGTTCTCACGCAGGGTGCAGGCCGTTTCAAACGCGTTTCTTGCCTGTTTTAAAAGTTCGCTTTTTAGTGTTTCATAATCCATTGTCTTTCCTTTTTGTTTGATAGGGTTTTCAGAGATGCCTCAGGTCATATAGGGGATGTCCAAAACCGCATCGCGGTCTTCGGCATCGTATTCGTAGGTCTCCTGGCGCTTCAGTCCCGCGATCGGCCTGTTCAAGGCGATACGCTGCAGCGGGTGCAGCTCAAGCCGTTCAAGGCGCTCCGTGAAGAGGTCGTGATAGTGGTTGGTGACGATAGGGTGCCAGCTGTGGCGGCACTCGCCTATCAGCACAGCAAACCGGCCCAGCTCTTCGATACCCATCTCGTCAAGTCTGGGCAGCTTGCGTACCACGTTGCGTACGAACTGTTTGGAGAAGTACGCCTCTCCCATGAAAAGCAGCTTCGACGCGGCATCGATGTCCGCCGCATTCTCGCTGTAGCTGTAGGCGTAGCGGAAATGCTCGCAGACCCACTCCACGTAACGCGGGTAGTGCTCAAGCACCTTGACCAGGTCGCTGAGGTCCTGGTCTATCAGCACCTGAAAAAGGCTGATGGTGTTCTTGCTGATACGCCGCCAGTGCGGCTCGTCGCTCTGAAAGTTGTCTTTCTCCATGATCGGCCGGTACTGCTCGATCCTGGTGATATCGTCGATGAGCCGCGCTTTCTTGGCGTAGGGTCTGCTCATAGCCTATTTGGGCTTTGCGTTGTGGTAGTCCCACAGCTGCTTGTAGAACGAATCGAGTTTTGAGAGCGTTGCGTCGGTGACGACCAGTTCCGTCATCTTCGGGAAGTGCTTACCCGGGTTGAT
>CAZNQJ010000033.1:3836-9118 GCA_964575205.1 uncultured Campylobacterales bacterium
CCGAGGTCCGCGACCGGATCGTCTCGTTTTTGATCGCATCTCGCTGCACAAAGGTGTCGATGATCATGCTCTTGATCTGCATCATCTCGGGTGTAATGATCTCGTTGTTCAGTGGTCGCATCCGCATCTGCACTCTCCTGTTTCTGTACCCGGATCGAGGTAGCTCTGCGCATTCTCGCTGTCGACTTTGACAAACGCGTGTGCCTCGAGCTTCCTGATGATCTCGAAAAGCGCCAGCGGCTCTTTTCCCAGGTAGTAAATATTCAGACCGTCATCGTTCAGCACTTTGAACGGACCTTCGCCCATATAGGAGTAGACGACGCTCTTTACGCCCCACTCTTTTAGCTGCTTGGCCGTTTTGATGCCGTCACCCGCACCCTGGTTCGTCGTGAAGTAGAACTCTTCATCAACGGGCCGGTAGATGGCGAATATCGGGACGTTCCCAAACAGCTTGGATGACTTGACACCGGGGGTTGCCGAGTCGACAGGGATAGCGATCATAAGTGCTCCTTAACGTTAATCTCTCCTGAAAAATGCATTTTCCGTTCTAGAACAATGTATGCATATTGGAAGGCATGAAACGTTATGAACTGGATTACTACGGTTTCTCGAATGAAGACGGAGACGGCTGTATGGCTGTCTTTGTTGCATTCCCCTATATAAAGGGAGTAGGCGACAGCTATGAAGAGGCGCGGATCGATGCGTACGAAGAGCTGGAACGCTATTTAAAAAACAAGGAGAAAGAGATGACAGGAATATTTGACAGAGCGGTAGAAGCATTTGAGGCGAAGCAGTTCGATGAGGCGTACAGTCTTTTTGCAGAAGATGCCGAGCTCAACACGAAGGCGATGCTCAACCTTGCGATGATGCATATGAAAGGCAAAGGGTGCGAGCAGAGCGACGCTACGGCGATGATGTGGCTTGAACGGGCCTCAGAGCAGGGCGATATTCAGGCATCGAATGCACTGGCCACCTTCTATGAGAAAGGGGTGCACGTGGCTCAGGACGGCGACAAAGCGCTGGAGTACTATGTCAAAGCCGCCGACGGCGGGCACGTCGATGCCCAGCTCAAGGCCGGTATGCTCTACCGCGAGAGGGGCAAGACCGCCGAGGCGATGCGTTACCTTATTGCGGCGGCACACAACAACCAGCCGCAGGCGCAGGAGATCATCACCTATGTCAGCAATGCTTCGCTGGCAACCGGGAAGAACAAAGCGTTCCATTCGCTTGATGCGCTGCGTCAGCGTGCGCTTGTCGAAAATCTGGTAGAGACCAAGATCCGTCCGACACTCGAAGCCGACAGCGGCGGTATCGCGCTGGTGAACTATATACCGGGAGAGACGCCGCAGATCTGGCTGAACTATCTCGGTGCCTGTTCGGGCTGCCACCTCGGTTCGACCTCTACGGCCGACATGCTGCTCGATCACTTTGAGACAATGATCGACAAAAATGTAGTACTTTATTTGATGTAGGAAAAAACGTGAATCAGATAGCCGCCATCGTCAAAGAGATCGAAAATACCGAGGTTGTGACCTACATCAGGGTCGAGATCGGCGAAGCGATCCTCTGTCTTATCAAGCCGAAAAAACCGGAATGGCTCTCTGTCGGCGACAGGGTAACCTGTACCTTTCAGGAGACCTCCGTATGTGTCAGCAAAGAGTGCCCGGGAAAGGTCTCAATAGAGAACCGCCTGCCGGCGACCCTTAAAGAGGTCAGAAGGGGGGCCTCGCTTTGCGAACTCACCTTCGAAAGCGAGATGGGCGAGGTGATCTCGCTGATAACCTCGAATGCGTATGACACGCTCGGACTGACAAAGGGGTGCGAGGCAACGATGCTGCTGCGCGGGCTGGATGTCAATGTCGAACCGATTTTGGTACCGATGGAGCTGGATGCCTACTGCAAGGTGATTGCAGGCACCACTGGAACAGAAGTTGCAAATTGAATTTTATAACAATATGAGGAGATAAATATGGCTGTAATGATTACCGAAGAGTGTATTAACTGTGATGCCTGCGCACCGGAGTGCCCGGTCGCTGCGATCCTGAGTGACAGTGACGATAAAAACCCGCACGAAGGCGAGCGTTTTTATGTCAAAGTGGAAAGCTGCGTTGAGTGTGTAGGCCATGCCGATGAGCCGCGCTGTGCGGCAGCGTGCCCGACAGAGGGTGCGATCGTCTGGGATATGCCCTACACAACCGAGTTTGAAGAGTACTATGCTGCCGGCAATGACAACGGTGACTACAAGATCAGAGAGCATAAGAAAAAAGGGCTGATGCTGCCGAGTGTCAAAGCACAGCCGTTTATGGAAGAGATCGGTATGGATCTGCGTCAAGCGCACGCTAACGTAGCGGTTTAACAGAATCAGATAAAAACTGCTGCAGCAGACTGCAGAGTTTTACGGGCATTGCCCGGAGAATGGGAGTAGAGATATGAATATCGCATTTGCCTCATCAACCGGAGAAGCGATCGACCAGCATTTCGGCTGGTCGAATAATTTCTACCTTTACCGGGTCGACAAAGAGGGTTCCGAGCTTTTGGGTATTATCGATGCAACGACCGATATTGAAGATGAACATGAGAAGTTGAGCTACAAGATCGACACCATCGAAGAGGCGGACATCATGTACTGCACCCAGATCGGTCCCAAAGCGTCCAAGATGGTGCAGGCTGCCGGTATTCACCCTGTCCGGGTTGCCGAAGGCGAGCAGCTTGCCAACGCCATCTCTCAGCTGCAGGCAATGCTTGCAGAGAACCCGCCGATGTGGCTTTTGCGCATCTTCCATAAAGCCGAGGCACGGAGTGCTTGACCTCTGCCTGGAAGAGGCCGGCTTCAGCGGGATAAAACAACTATAAGGAGCGCGTAATGGCGGTATTGATCACCGATCTCTGTATCAATTGTGATGCCTGTATCGACGAATGTCCGGCAACGGCCATCGTCTGCGCCGCCGAGTCGCCTTTGGCTCACGGTGCATACGCTTACGTCAAGCCAGAAAAATGCATAGAGTGTGTCGATGCAGCGGTGCCGAAGTGCGCCGATGTCTGTCCGACCGAAGGGTGCATTGTCTGGGATATGCCGTACACCGAAACCTTTGATGATCACTTTGTTCAAAGTGATGATTACGCGATTCGAGTACATAAGAAACTGGGTCTCCTCTCCCCGCTTGCGGCGCCGAGACCTTTTAGAGAGAGCATTGACCTTGAAGTCCGGGCAGCCCGCGTCAGTGTCGGTGAGACACTTAAACTGTATAACTAAAACAAAGGATAAAAAATGTCTGTAATTATTGATGATAGCTGTATAACCTGTGATGCCTGTCTGCAAAACTGCCCTGTGAATGCGATCGTAGATGATAGCAACAACCCGACCGGCGAGAGCCGCTACTATGTACAGCCCGAGAAGTGCGTCGAGTGCGTCGGCATCTTTGACGATCCGCAATGTGCGGCGATCTGCCCGAGCATCGGCTGTATTACCTGGGATATGCCGTTCACACCAGAATTTGAAGAGCACTTCCTAAACGAAGAACTTTATAAACTGGGTGAGAAAAACGGCAAGCTCAAGACACCGACTTTCCGTAAAAAGAAATATCGTACCGACATTCCGCAAGAGATGCGCGGTGTCGGCAAAGAGGTCCAGGTGGAACCCGAAGATATCGAAGTAGGATAAAAAGATGCCGTATGTGAGAAGCGTTAAGCATACGACAACTGCTTGTCGTTTGTAGCTTCGGAACCAAAGTCGATGTGCAGAGCACCGACGACGGAGACCTGATGTATGATTTGAACAAAATACCATTGATCGCAGAAGAGCTTGACAGTTTTGAAAAAGACTGCGCCATTACGGTGGCTCTGAAGATAACCGATGACTCCTGCAAGATGGATACGTATGAAAAAAGTGTCTTCATGGCACTTTACGATGCCTTGCCGGAGCAGACGAGCCTCTATTTCGATCCAACTGTTTTTACGATTATAGCACAGGGGCGCAACGAGCCCTCATCCCTGGTTTTCGCCCAGATAAAAGCTTTCCGCGAAGAGGCGATGGCCTCTATCTCCCGGCCGAAGATGAAGGCGTTCAAGGCGGCGGTCCGTATCAGACTCTCCGCAGAAGCTTAACGCCGTCCCCTCCCTCTCAACACTGCCCTTTTTTTCAATGCAAATCAGCTAGAATCTGGCACTCTTATCAGCGTAAAGCGGATCAAAAAAGGAAGAAGATGTCCAAGAAACTTCAAGGCCGATGGGCCATGGTCACCGGTGCGACCTCCGGCATCGGCAAGGCCTGCGCCCACAAACTGGCAGAGGCAGGTGTCAACCTGGTGCTCTGCGGACGCAGCGGCGAAAAACTTGATGCGCTTAAGCAGGCGTTCGCAAACGACGCAGTTGCCGTGCAGACGGTCGACTTTGACGTGCGCAGCCGAAAAGAGGTGGAGCGCAAGCTCGCGGCACTGCTGGAGACGACCGAGATCGACATTCTTGTCAACAATGCGGGGCTGGCACTCGGGCTGGAGCCTTTCGACGGGGGCGATGTCGACCAGTGGGAAGAGATGATCGATGCGAACATCAAAGGGCTGCTCTATGTCAGCCGTGCCGTCGTGCCGCAGATGCGAAAACGTAATTGCGGCCATATCCTGAACATCGGCAGTATCGCCGGCAAGATGACCTATCCCGGCGGCAACGTCTACAGTGCCACCAAAGCCGCCGTGCACGCCCTGAGCGAGGCGATGAACATCGATCTGGCCGGAACGGCCATCAGGGTGGGCAACATCGCCCCGGGTGCGGTTGAGACCAACTTCTCAAACACCCGTTTCAGCGGCGACGCCAACAGGGCCGATGCGGTCTACGAGGGGTACGAACCGCTTCACCCCGAGGATATCGCCGACCTCGCGCTCTACATCCTCAACGCCCCGCTGCATGTCAATATCCAGGAGGTCCTCGTCATGCCGACGGCCCAGCGCAACCCCTACGTTCTGAGCCGCAGCGGGCAGTAGCGCTGCCCTCTTCTATTATACTTGTTCCCAACGTCCCAGTTGGGAATACATACTGAGATCCAAATTTACTCCAAACATTATTTTTGACATTTGCAATCAAAAATCCAATTTGATACTATTCAGCATAAGATCAAATAAATTGTGTAAACACGGTACACAGTTATGTATAAGGCTATGACGGTGTGGAAAATTATTGAGGTGGATTATGCACAAAAAAACTTTAGATAAATTGCTGCTTTTTATGAAACATGAAATAGAAAAGTCAGGTAGAAAGATAGAGCTGTTTACATTTGATTTTAGTCCAGA
>CAZNQJ010000034.1:0-9083 GCA_964575205.1 uncultured Campylobacterales bacterium
TCCGTCCATCAGCGCCACAAAGACGATAAAAAGCAGGGCCGAAAAAAAGCTCAGCACAAAGGTCGTGATCGACCTGCCTTTGTAGTGCAGAATGTTTTTGAGCGCCAGAGAGAACATCTTTTCCCTGCCCTCAGCGCGAGTAACGCTTCAGCGCTTTCGTCGTGAAATAGGTCTCGCTGACCCCTTCGTCGAAACGTGCTTCCAACACCGTGATGACGGTCTTGTTGCCCTGTTTCGCCGGATCAAAAGGGGTGATCTCCATCACGGTCGGCAGATAGTGGCTGCCGAACTTCTCGGTCCTGGAGTAATGCATAATACGCACTTTTTCGTCCATGTCGTCATAAAAGGTCTCTTCGACCTGCGTATAGCTCCTCGTATCGATTTTGGAGACAATCTTGCCCCAGACGACGGCGGCATCTTCGCGCGGCGTCAGCTGCAGTGTGACGATGTTGCCCTCTTTATTGAGGATAGAAGGGGTGTAATCGTCCACGATGGAGCTCTGCTTGACCAGGTCGTCATTGGTAAAGTCGCTCCCCATCCAGCTCTGAAGCATCATCGACGGCGGTATCTTGATCACGCGCTCGATCTTGGGGACGTACTGCCACATCTGGTTGTCAAGATTCAAAAAGGTGATCCCCCGCTCCCTTGCAGGTTCGAGTATCTTGGTGAAGCTCTTCTTCTTCCCCTCGGCCCAGCTCTCCATCGTGATGGAGCGTTCGTAGCGTTTTGAGGTGATCTCCATGCGCATCTTCATATAGACATCTTTGCCGCGGGCATTCTCTTCGACTTTTTTGATGATATCATCGGCTTCATTTGCCATCAGCGATCCTATCGCGATAAGAAGAGACAGTACTGCTCTTTTCATGTTTACCTCCGCTCTTGCAGAGATTATAGTATGTCTGCTATAAATCTCCGCACAAGATCCTCGTCTGCATTTCATCGATCGTTGCAGCTACGCGTCAAAGCGGCGGCTTTTAAGAAATTGGGAATATACTTCGCATATTTTTCATACCTGATAATGATCAAAGGATCGTTCATGAATGCCCTCAAGAAGTTTTGGAGCGAGTTCGCTCCGAAATCGTTTGTTGTCCTGAAAGAGGGGTATAAGCCCTCCTATCTTCTGCCCGATTTTATTTCGGGCATTACCGTCGCCGTGATCGCGCTTCCGCTGGCCATGGCTTTTGCGATCGCCAGCGGCGTCGGGCCGGAAAAAGGGCTCTATACGGCGATCGTGGCGGGCATCCTGATCTCGCTGCTGGGCGGCAGCCGTTTTCAGATCGGCGGACCGACGGGCGCCTTCGTCGTCATCATCTACGATATCGTTTCGCGCTACGGCTACGACGGACTGGCGATGGCAACGATGATTGCGGGCGTTCTGCTTGTCGTCATGGGGTTTTTGCGCTTCGGGGTGGTCATCAAATATATTCCCTATCCCGTCATTACGGGTTTTACGACCGGGATCGCCCTGATCATCTTCACCTCCCAGATCAAAGATTTTCTCGGTCTGGACATCGAGAAAGTACCCGCCGAGTTTCTGCCTAAGTGGGAGCTCTATTTTAACCATATCGGCGAGAGCAACCTTGTCAATGTCGCCCTGGCGCTTCTTGCGATTGCCATCATCCTGGCCGCCAAACGCTACACTCCGAAGGTCCCGGGGCCCGTCATCGTTGTCGTCCTCGGCGCTCTCGCCGTCACTTTTTTCGACCTGCCTGTCGATACGATCGAGTCGCGTTTCGGCGAAATACCCCAGACCCTGCCGAGCCCCTCGATAATCGCTTTTGACTTTCAGCTCTTCAAAGAGATGATCCCGCACGGGCTTACGATCGCGCTTCTGGCCGCTATCGAGTCACTGCTGAGCGCCGTAGTGGCCGACGGGATGACCGGCCGGTCGCACAAATCCAATACGGAGCTGGTCGGACAGGGGATCGCCAACATCGGTTCGATCATCTTCGGCGGCATTCCCGCCACCGGCGCGATCGCCAGAACGGCCGCCAATGTCAAATCGGGAGCCAAAACGCCGCTGGCGGGCATACTCCACGGAGTGATGATCGCACTGTTCATGTTCCTGTTTGCGGCATGGATCATCAAGGTCCCGATGGCCGTCATGGCAGCGATATTGATCATCGTGGCGTGGAACATGAGCGAGCTGCACCATTTCATCCATATCTTTCAGGGACCAAGAAGCGACGCCGCCGTACTGCTGATCACCTTTTCGCTGACGGTACTGGTCGACCTGACCGTTGCCGTGCAGGTCGGCGTCGTGCTGGCGTCGATGCTTTTTATCAAGCGCATTGTGGATGTCACGCAGGTAAGCAACAGCCGTATCAAGCTGAGCGAACTCGATTTCCAGGGCGAAGAGTGGCTTGACGACCCCGACCGCATCACCAAAAAGGTCATTCCGGAGAGAACAGAGGTCTATGAGATCGACGGCCCCTTCTTTTTCGGTGTCGCCGACCGTCTCAAAGGGGTCATGGATGTGTTGGGTTATAACCCCGATGTCTTTATTCTGCGCATGCGAAAAGTGCCGGTGATCGATGCAAGCGGTATGCACGCGCTCGAAGAGTTCTACCTGAGCTGCCGTGCCAAAGGGACCCGTTTTATTCTCTCCGGCGTCAACCCGCATGTCGTCGGTTCCCTGAAAAAATTCGGTTTTTTCAAGCTGATAGGCGAGGAAAATGTCTTCGATCATATCGACAAGGCGCTTGCCGCGGCAAAAGAGAACCGCTCCTGATCGCCGTCTGAGCCTGACTGTTTATCTCTCTGCACTATAATGCTGAAAACTTTTAAGAGGAGATGACATCTGCCATGAGAGCTATCTTCATCTTCTTCATCTTTTTGGCCGCCGTACGTGCCGACAGCCTTGTCGAGAAGCTGAGCGAGGGCAATGTCAGCGATCTGACAGAATGCATCAAAGACAATCGTCAGGCAGAGACCCCGGAGCAGAAAAGGCTCCGTACCCTGACCGAACAGCCAAAACCGGCTGTAGAGGGGATCGCCATCGAACTCTTCAAGATGGATGTCGATAAGAACACCTCTATCGGTGTCGAATATGCCCCGGAGCTGAAACAGGGCGAGATCATCGACAATAAAGAGCAGACGACCATCAAGCTTCAGCATAAGTTTTAGAGGTCTGCCCCGAAACAGGCCGAATTCACCGCAATCTTTGCTAGAATGTCATCCATGAAACTATGGATTTTTGAAGAAGAGGCCCCTACCCACCGTCTGGTCCGCTTCAACAGCGAAGCGCACAGCCTCTATCGTTATGTCGGCGACCTGAACGATGAAGAGATCTGCGCTTTTTTTCTGGCGGTCAAACCCGGCATCGACGCCGAAAAAAATCTGAAACTGCTGAAGTATTTCGGCTATCTACATATTTTTCTCATCAAAAAGTGAGGTAACACAATGAGTTTAAAACAGAAATTGATCGATTTCGGATGCGGCCCCGAGTTTGTCGTAATCGCGATGGATTTTGCGAAGTACTATCAACCGACACTCGACATCGAGGCGTTTATCGAGTTTGTCGAAGAGGAGTATGCCAGGATCGAGGCCGAGGAGGAGAAGGCGAAGCTCGAAGAGGAGGCCGTCGATGCGACAGCACTTTTCAGCGAGTTTGAAAACGAAGATGACTTTGATGACGATGCCGATTCACAAGAGCAAGGCGGCGACGAAGAGGAGTGACCCTGCTCTTCAGCGGTGGCGTTTAAAGCGGACGGCGTCGGAACGGGAGATACACCCGAGCTGATACTCTATCATCGACATAAAGGGGTCCAAAAACCCTTCGAATGCCCTCTCCTCGATCTGCTCCACCTCTTGTTCATGAAGCAGCTCAAGCACTGTCAATGTCGATTCGATGGTGGAGAGACAAAACGCCGCAGGCTGCTCTTTGATCTGAAACTGCGAGCTTTTGGTGTGGGTGAAACTCAGTTTCGGCAGCTTTTGAAGGTTTTTGCTCAGACGCAGCACCTTCAGCGAACAGGCCCAGGTCGAGTCGATGATAAAGATCACCGTCTGCCGCCCCTGCGCGTCGATCTTCTGCGTGTTCAGGTTGAGGCTCTCCTGGGAGGGGTAAAGCACGTAACAGAGGTTGTTCGCATCGTCGATCAGGGCATTGACCCCTCTGTGCGCGCTGAAATCGATATCGACGAAAAGTTCCGAGTTCGGCAAGGAGAGATGGGTCAGATGCCCGGTGCCGTTCTTGGTCTTTTTGAACTCTTTGGGGTGCATCAGGATGACAAACTTCGTCTTCGTTTCGATAGGCTTGACATGTGCACACAGACAGGCGCTGAGCGGCCGATAGCAGCGATAGCACTTCGCCCTGGCCTCCTCTACAATATTGCGACGTGAAGCACCCATCGTCTCTATTTTACAGCGATATAGATAGCGATATCGCTTTGCCCCCGGTAGACCTCAAAGTCTGTCGTAAAGGCACGCCTATAGGTGCCCTCTGTTTCGAAATAGCCCTCGATGGCGGCCCAGGTCTCTTTGATACCCTCAGGCGAAGCCTCCTGCACTTTGAAAACAAGGTATTTTCCGCTTTTGATCTCGACAAGGTTCAGGTTTGCCGGCTTTTCCGTTGCCGCAGACTGAAGACCGATAAGCAGGTCGTAATCGCCCGTGCTGTCGGACTCATAATTATAATAGACGCCGTAAACGACCTGCGGCCTGATCTGCTTCGGGATGGCCGCCATCACATTGTATTCAAAAAAGTTTTTCCACATGGTCGGAATAGTTGCTTTTTCGGGGTTGGATTCGCGTCCATTGTTGGTGCGAAGGCTCATCCCTGCGATCGTTTTTGCATCGACCTCTTCTAAAAATGGTTTCATAATATATTCTCTCAGTTTTTTGACAGTATAGCGCTAAAGCGGCTACCTGTTGCTTAGCCTGTCCGTTATAATATTCTCTTCTTTTGTAATCGCCAGGATGTTGCACTTCGCATCAAGCGCATACGCGGCATCGATAAACTCCTGCCACCAGAGCTCGTAGCGGACCGTATGATGGTCTTCATTCGCCCCGTCGATCAGGACCTCGTAGAGATTTCGCATCAGCGTAAAAAAACGCTCTTCGCCGATACGGATTTCACCTTCGGGCGTGTAGACCTCTACGCTGTTGCCGCAAAAAAGAAGACCCCTGTCAAAGAGGTGCAGATCACTCTCTGCAGTCACAGCCGGATAGAGCTTGCGGACAAAATCCCACTCCCTGACCGTAAAGAAAGAAGCCAGCACGGCGTCAGAACTCTCAGCAATAGTCATGTAGTTTTCAAATCCGTCATACCAGCTGATCTTAACCTTCATCGCCATACGCACGGCTCACCCCTCTTTCGGCGCGGAGACCGTATCGAGCAGGGCTGTCTTTGTAAAATCTTCCAGCCAGGCTTCAAGCTCTTCGCGCGGCATAGGCAGACCGTCTTTGCACGGCTCGGCTTTCCATGCACGCTGGAGAATGTACATGTCATGTTCGCCTTCCATGATCAGGTAGAGACCGAACTGCGCGATGCCTGCCTGCCCGGGGAGCGACTTCAGCCCCATCAAAACAGCTGTTTTTCTGCGGTTAGCACTTGTCTCCGAAAAAAGCTCTTCATAGTGGAACGCATTTGGACATTGCCCTTCAAGCTCATCTTTCATCATCTTCAAGAGAAAGCCTGCGCTCATACCGGCATCATCGTTCGCGCTGTTGAAACTCTGGATGATCAGCTTCTCCTGCCAGTTATCACGGCTCTCTCCCTCGGCAGTAAATTCGACCGCAAAGCGCCCGCCCTCAACTTCCCGGTGAAGAGGTTCAATGGGCCAGGCAAGGGGAAACGGGAACTCCAGCGTCTGATGGAATATCGGCATCTGCACAAAGCTGTTTTCAACAGCGGCGCGCGTTTTGGCTCTGAAGAGTCCGGAAAAGAGCTTCATCACCCCTCCTCTTTGACAGCGCCGAGCTGCATCGACGCGTACCACTTGTTTTTCAGAGGGGCCGTCTGTTCTAAAAAGCGCCAGAGCGCAGCAGGCGTTTCGCCCTGCGTAGTCAGACCGTATGAGACTTCACTGAAGAGCAGCGGATCATACTTTGTCCCCAATTCCCGTGCCCCCCGGATCACCGCCTGCGGGTTGAAGTCGAGCTCGATCAGCGCATCGAACTGCATAAAATCATGACCGTTGTCCGTCATCACCAGCAGGCCGTACTGCTTCATTGCCAGCAGGTCATAGCAGTCGCCGTACTGCTTGTCGTTTTTCAGGTCATAGCTGACAGTATAGATGTGTTCGTCAGAACCGTTCAGGCGGAACTGGACGAAACAGAGCGCAATATTCTGCTCTTTGTAGCGGATGTTGAAGACCGAGGGCTTGAACTCGCAGGTGATCATGTTCGCCGCTATTCTTGCTTCGTTGGCCGCCGAAAGCTTCAGCGCTATAAAAGGGATACCCCGGGTCGTGCCCAGGGGGACTGCCTGCGTTAACGAAAGCGAGCCGACGAGATCTTGAAGATTTTTTGGGAGTTGTGAATTCGGGTTTAGCATGTTTACCGTCCGCTTATTTATAGACCTGATTGCCCTGATCTGACAAACGTTCAAAATCGATCTTCTTGACTTCGATCTCGTCTTTGTAGATCGCTTCAAGCGTATTGATATGCCCTGCCAGACGGTTTAAAAGGTAGCACTCCGGCCGGCTGTATTTTTCCAGAGACCTTTGAATGTGCCCCTGCAGCAGAGCAAGCGACTCGACGTCGTCGTAAACCTTCAGCCGGGCCAGCAGTTCGCGCACCGCATCATAGCTTTCGTCACAGGCCTGGATAAAATCAAACGCGATATCCATCGTCTTCATCGTAGAGAGTGCCTTTTCAAAGGCAAACTGGTTGTAGAGCAGCACACCGACAAAATACTCGACATCCGAATCTTCGCGCTCGGAGTAGTCATGCTCCTCATCTTTAAACCATTCGTGCCAGAGGGCACAGGCTTTTTCAATAAGAATTTCGTTTTCTGTCATGCTCGGCTCCTTTTTTTTTAATGGTGCAATGATAGCAGTATTCTTTTTTAATGCCACATAAGTAGACCCAAGCCTTCACACTTAAAGCTTCGCATAATCTTTCAGGACATCTTGTACTATTCCGGCATGTTGACGTTTCAGATTCGGTGCAGATTGTACCGAAGTGAACCCGAAGTCGCACTGCTGTGCGTCGAGAGGTGAACTACGATGCAAGATGCGCTGAAGCCGGAACGTCAACTATTCGTTGCGCAGAACGGTCAGCACATCCACTTCGCTTGCTTTTTTGGCCGGGTACCAGGCAGAAAGCAGGACAATGACAAAGGCACCGCCCAATATCGAGAAAAAATCGACCATGCTCAGATCAAGCGCCAGTTTCGATGTCGGGTAGACATCTTTCGGCAGCGAGACGATATCGAAGGTGCTGAGGATCCATAGACCGCTCAGCCCCAGAATCGAGCCGACAACAATACCGCCGATGCCGATCACGATGCCCAGGTACAGAAAGACCACTCTTATCTCGCCGGCAGAGGCCCCGAGTGAGATCAGAAGCGCGATCTCGCTGCGGCGGTTCATCACCGTCATCAAAAGAGAGGAGATGATGTTGATGGCGGCGATCAGGATGATCAGCATCAAGACGATGAAAAGAGAGCGCTTCTCAAGCTCCAGGGCCGCAAAGAAGTTCATGTTGTCCTGCCACCATCCTTTGATGGTTGCACCGACAGGCAGTTCTGCTCTGATCTTCTCGATCAGCTCCTGCGGATGTTCGCTATAGATGTGGATGCCGTCGTACTGGTTCGACGGCAGGTGCATAATGCGCTGCATTGAGGCCATCGTCGTGTAGGCGTAGGCCTTGTCGTAAGCGCTCAGTCCCGAATCGAAGACAGCCTTGACCGTAAAGCGTTTGAGTTTCGGCGTCACGGCCAGACCGCCGGGATCCATCTCGGTAAAGATGTAGGTCAGTTTGTCATCGACATAGAGATCGAACTCATCTTTAAGCGTCTTGCCGACAACGACTTCGAACTTCCCGATCTGCTTCCCTTGCAGCGCCTCTTTGAGTACCGAATTGACCTTCGCTTCGTGCGCGAAATCGACACCGAAGAGATAACCGCCTTCAAGGACGTTTCCGCTTCGCGCGATCACCGAAGAGGTGACATAGGGGCTCATCGCAAGCTCGGGGAACTTCTCTTCAAGCTCAAGCAGAAGTCCTTCGTTGACCGAACCGTAAAAACGCGGATAGACGGTAAGCGGGTAGTTCATGACCGTCAGTTTTTTCTTGAACTCATTGTCAAAACCGTTCATCAGGGCCATGGCGATAATCAGCACCATCACACCGATAGCGATACCGGTAAAGGCCAGGAGTGCCGACAGGAAGATAAAGGGCTGCTCTTTGTCAAAGCGTAAAAAACGTTTGACCAGATAGGGAACAATAGAGACTTTATTCATCAGACGGCTGCAAAAGCACCTTTTTTCGGACCGCTCTGGCCGCAGCAGTTCTTGTATTTCAGGCCTGAACCGCACGGGCACGGGTCATTGCGTGCCACTTTTTTATCGACAAGCGGAGCATCATCCTGATGGTTGAACTGCATGCTCATCTCAAGCTGTTTCTGCTCGATCTCTTTCTGCCGGGCCAGTGCAGCCGCCTCCTCTTCGGGGTCTTTCATCGTGAACTGGATGATCTGAAGCGTCTTGATCGTCTCATACTTGATCACTTCGACAAGCTCGGTAAAGAGGTTGAAACTCTCTTTTTTATACTCGACCAGCGGATCTTTCTGGTTGTAGGCACGCAGACGGATACCGGTCTTCATGCTGTCCATCTGGTAGAGGTGATCGCGCCATGAGCGGTCCAGGGTCTTAAGGTAGATCTCGCGCTCGATCGCACGCTGTACGTCTTCGGGGACCGGTGCCATCTTTGTCTCATAAGCGACTCTGAGCTGCTCTTCGACATTGTCGAGAAGTTCGTCATACTCTTTGGCTTCCAGGGCAGATTGGTCAAGATCAATGTTGCACTCTTCTTTGATACTCAGCACCAAACGTTCAAGATCAAAGTCTTCACGGCTGCCGCCGTCAAAGATCGCAAGACGGTTGAGCATCACTTCGACATACTCGCGTCTGATGCGT
>CAZNQJ010000035.1:0-1976 GCA_964575205.1 uncultured Campylobacterales bacterium
GCAATAGCTATATGGTAGCAGGATTTTTTCCCCTTTTTACCATCCCCAATGCAATGATCAGCTCCTATCTGCTCGAAGGCAACGCCGTCTTGAACGAGTCATGGCAAGACAACGGAGGACGCTTGTACAGCGGACGCTTGAAGGCAGAGACTCTTTTGCAGGCAAAAGCAGGCCATATCACACCGCAGTTTCTTTATAACCAGACAACACACGACTTCCCCTATTATGACCGCCATTACATCATCGGGGGTTTTTTTCAGCTCTATCTGGCTGAAAAATACGGGTTGGATAGGGTCAACAGTTTCTTTTACAACCACTCCAGATCATGGCTATGGCCGTTTCGTATCAACCACATCTTTGAGATGACCTTTGGGGAGAGTTTTGAAGAGGCCCTCTCCGGCTACAACAGGTGGCTTTTAAAAGCGTCTGAAGATTTTACAGAAGCTGAGGGGGAGGTAGTTGTCACCTCAAAATATTTCAGTTCACTCAACAGCAGTTGTGACAAGATCTTTTTTACCGTCTCCGACGGCCAGCGTGCTCCGGAGCTTGTCCGTCTTTTTAAAAGAGACAAAGCAGTGAAGATCGAGCGCGGGAGTTATTTCCGCGGCAAAGTGATCGATCTGCATGATAGTTATGCTACGCAGGGGAGCGGTTACAGCGGCCCGACCAAGATCTCTCAAGGGCTCTTTGACAAAGAGGGGCATATTATTGAAGGCACAGAGTCCAGGTTGGTCCAGGGCTATCTAAAAGACGGGACAGCGGTCTATTTTGATGTGCCGTCCTCTTTTGATCAGGCCCAGCTGTTTGTGGGAGAGCGCTTCTATGCCAAAGTAAACTCCTCGGTCTATATCGACAACGATGACAACCTCTACTATTTTGTCCAAAACGGTAAAAAACGCACGCTTTATAAAAACAGGCAACCGCTTTATACCTTGGACGGCTACTACGGGATCGTGAGTGACGTTGACAGCAAAGGGCGCGTCTATTTTGTAGCAAACAGCCAAAAAGGAAGCACGCTCTTTCGGTTGGATGCAACTGGTGTTGAACGTGCCTCGCGTGCCGACAATGTCGTGGAGGCGCGTCTTATCAATGATGATGAGGTGTTGATCGCAGCGATCGGAGAGGAGAACTACTACTATGTTATTAACGCGATAGAGAGCCATAGGGAGCTGCCTTATGATCGTAAATATTTTTTTGAGGATGAACCCTATTTTGCGAATGCCGCTTTCACAGCGAATGAAGAAGTAGCTTCCGCAAAAGTGCTGACGCTTGATAACCCCTATTACGGTCCGTCAAACCTTCACTACAGCGGAACACTGCTCAGCTTCGGGAGTGCTACTAAAAATTCGAAATTGATCTTTACCTATGCTATCGATGCAAAATTTGACGATCCTCTGCTGAGCAACGAGTTTTCCCTCTTTGCACAAAGCGGTCTGGATGAGGTCGGTATTGCCGGAATGGGCTACAGCAACAATGCGCACCTGCTTGAGTTCGGCGGTACTGTTTACGGCGTTTACAACAAGGGCGATAACAACACCTACCACGATTACAATCAATCGACCAATACCTACTCTTTGAATGCTCATGACATCTCCAAAGATAGTCGTAAATATGGTCTATCGGCCTATCTGCGCCTGCCGGTCATACAGAGCGGCTATAACCGCGGGGATCTTCTATTGCGCTATTATCAGGATTATGACAGCAATGCCCGTTCGCCACTTGTTTTGAGTGCTGATCTTTCGCATAGAGAGCAGTACGCAGAAGCAATGTACGCCAACTATGTCAACGCTGTTTCTCTTTTCGGGGCGCAGGAGAGAGGAGATCTCTCCTACGGATTTGACTATACGCTGACCCATGATCTGCCATTAAAGTTCTTTGTCGGCATGGCGCTGCAGGGAGTAAGAACAGATTACAGCAGAGAAGCGACACCTCCGGCAGGTGCCACCGGGGCGCCGACGCCGGAAGGCAAGCCCACA
>CAZNQJ010000035.1:1986-6197 GCA_964575205.1 uncultured Campylobacterales bacterium
CCGATTATACACGGGGTGTGCGATTCAGTAATTATCAAAGTACGATCTTTAACGATCCTACGACCGTCGTAATGCCGTCGCTGGAGTATACACGTTTTGTCAAACAGGCCGGTGTAGGCGAACTCTCTTTGAAAAAACAGTTTGACAAACGTATTCTTTTCTTCACCTTTCCGTTCTCGTTGACGCGTGAGGCGCTCTATGCAAAACAGCGCTACTATGACATTCAGGATTTTGGACAGGCTGATTTCAGCCGTGACTTTATTGGAGGGCATACCGTCTATAATGAGACAACGGCAGGTGTAACCTTAGAGCTGCTGCTCTTTAATAGACTGACGATTCCTGCCAGTTTTGAATATATCTATAACTCCAATACCAAAGAGACGCATAACTTAAGATTCATACTCGGCGGCGCATTCTGATTCTATCTGCAAAGGCAGTTGAAATTATTTGAGTCTGACCTCTTCGAATACTTACAAGTGTAATCACTCCTCTTTTGTAACCATCGCCCCATAGCCTAACAGCAGATCGATCATCTTATGGCGTTTATGTTCTTGCGCAATTTTGAGTGCAGTAAGCCCCTGCCCTGATCTAAGATTTGGATCAACGCCGCTGTCAAGCATGAAGGTCACCACATCGAAGTGGTTGTAGTAGACCCCGAACATCAAGGCACTCCAGCCGAAATTATCGATTATTGTAGTAGAAGCGTAGTTGTTCATCAACATTTCGACGGCAGATAGACGGCCCATAGAAGCAGCAAGCATCATTGGGGTGCGGCCGTTTAGATCCATATGATTTACGTCAGCACCTAGCTGCAGAAGCAGGCGGATGTGTTCTCTGTTTTGTTTATCCTGCACTTTAGTGACAGTGGTGCAAAGCGGTGTCCACCCTAATGAGTTAACGCTCACATCAACCTTGGCCCCTTTGGTTAAAAGCAGGGTCTCCAACTCTCTGTACATTTGTGCATTTTCGGGATATTGGAGCAGGGCGACATGGGTCAGGGTAAGAGGCGTATGCACATTATCTGCGATGTTGATATTGGCGCCATGTCTTATTAGCATTTTTGCCCCTTCCGGGTTGTTGTTCCGAATGCCAACGCTTAATGCACTGTTGCCGTTGTGGGATAGGTGTTCAATAGAGGCATGACGATCAAGCAGCAGCAGCACGGTGTTAAAATACCTTGAATGGCTCATCGCCAGGATAAGCGGGGTAAACCCGTCGTCATCTTCTTTGTCAATATCGAGCCCTTTGTTCAGAAGATAGAGCACCACTTTGATATTATTACTCAATACGGCCAGGTGTAATAGGGATTGACCTTCCTTATTGATTTGAAAGAGCTGTTGATAGTTATGGACACTGTGGATAAGACGGTTAAGGTCACCCAAGCGAGCTGTTTCGAAAATATTATAGGGCGTGATGTCGACTAACGATGGGGTTGCTTCCATGATAGCCTTCTCTTTATCTGAAGCACAAGCAACGGCCGTTATACCTTCATAATTGGCTATTGCCGCATTGGCACCATAACGAAGGAGCGTCGCCGCAATCTCAATGTGCCCGAACCTGAGCGCGAAATGGAGCGGCGTGTTGCCCTCTTTATCCTGGATATTGACATTTGCGCCATAGAGCAGCAACGTATCAATGATCTCTTTTTGGTTGTATTTTATTGCAAAGATAAGCGGCGGGGTCTGTGCCAGTTCATGAAAATCCACATCAAATCCCTCAAAGATCATCTGTACCATCTGCTCTGTTTTACCATGCACAATTGTCTCATAAAAAATATCATGTGTATGTTCAATAATATGTGCTTCATTGGGATGATACATCGGTGTCTTTAAGATCATAGCGCTGTGCAGACGTTCCATAAACGGCATACTGTCTCCTTATTGTTCTATGATAACATAAATAAAACGGCAAAAAGATAATTGTTTAAAAGCTATTAAAAAAGAGATGTGTCCGGCAATACGTGATATATTCTTTGGCAACGCGGATGTATGGAGTAGTTAAGAGACGCTTTTGCGGTATTTTTTAGTCTATTTGAATTGTTTATAAGGGGATTTTAGAGTGCAAGAGAGCGAAGCAGAGTGCTTCGCTGAGGTTTTATCTGATATTTTCGAAAGGGTTGTTGATAACCGCTTTGCGAGTAGCAGTGTATGGAATAATCGCCGCTGCACGTGCACGTTTGATCGCGATTGTAACCATCTCCTGGTGACGTTTACAGTTGCCAGTCAAACGACGTGGCATGATCTTGTAGCGCTCAGAGAGAGAGAATCTCAATGAACCTGCATCTTTGTAATCAATGAAGTCAACTTTTGCTTCACAATATTTACAAAAACGTTTTTTGTATTTTCTTCTTTCTGCCATAATTAATCCTTATGTGTAAATTACAATTGAGTTCTTGGAACTCTAAAATGGAATCTCATCTTCATCGATGTCGATAGACGGAAGGTCTGCCGGCATACTTTGTCTCGGAGCTTGCTGCTGCGGGGCATTGTATGAAGATTGAGCTTTCGGTTGCTGCGGTTGCTCGTAACCACCTTGCTGCTGAGGTGCATTGTAGCCGCCTTGTGCGGAGCTGCCTTGCGGGCTATCGCCTTTGGAGTCTAGCATCTGCATTGTTTCAACAGCGACAGTGTGTTTAGAACGTTTTCCGCCATTTTGATCAACCCATTGTTCAAATTGAAGACGTCCTTCGACGAGGATTTTAGAACCCTTGCGAAGATATTGGTTTGCAACTTCTGCTGAGCGCCCGAAGAAAGTGATGTCGATAAACATCACCTCTTCTTTCTTCTCACCATTGGCGGTAAACTTGCGGCTTGTCGCGATCGCGGTCTTGGCAATGCCCAGACCTGCCTGGCTGTAGCGCAGTTCAATATCACGGGTCAGGTTTCCTGCTAGAATGACTTTATTGTACATCTGGGTTTTCCTTACTTATTCAGCTGTTGGAGCTTCTTCTGTCGGCGCTTCTGCTGCTGCTTCAACTGCCGGGGCTTCTTCTGTTTTTGCGGCAGGTTTCTTCTGCGTCTTTGCAACTAGATCGTTCCAGGCAGCAACTTCGCGTTTTGAATCGTATTTGATCGTAACAAAACGAAGAAGGTCTTCGTTGATACGGAAACGACGCTCAACTTCAGCAACTGCAGCCGGTGCCATTGTGTAATAAACAACATGGAAATAACCACGCTCGTTTTTTGCGATAGGGTAGGCAAGTTTGCGTGTACCCATTTCGTCACGTGCAATGATCTCTGCACCGTTTGACGTTAAAACTTCTTCAATCGCAGCGATTGAAGCTTTTGTCTCTTCTTCTGTTAATGTAGGCTTAACAATTACAAGATTTTCGTAATGTCTCATAGAGTATTTCTCCTTTTGGTTTCGCCCCTTATGGCTCATGAATAGCAAATGAAATTTGACTATTCTCTCATATGCTAAAGTTATACTTTGCACAAAGAGTAAGGAAGCCCGCAAGTATAGTTAAAAGGAACTTAAGAAATAGTAAAGGGAACCTCTATAAACCCTAGTCCGCCTCAGCGATAGAGAGAAATTCACAATCAAGGCGATCTTTTGAAGCCCTAGCCATAGCTAAGGCGAAAAGGATCAACGCGGAGTGTGGGCTTCTCTCTATCGCCCTGCGGGAGGGATAAAGAGAGCGATCTTGCATAGAATTTTCTATCCTCATAGCTACGGCTATGACTCAAGAAAAGTTCTGCACAAGCTCATCTCTCTTTCTTCCCTCTGAGGTTGGCTAGGGTTTTCAGAGGTGCCCTTCAGGAGAAAAACATGAGTGAAGTTCAGATCTGGCACAACCCGCGCTGTTCAAAATCGCGCGAGGCGATGAAACTGCTGGAAGAGAAGGGCGTCGATGCAGACGTCGTAAAGTATTTGGATGTCGAACCTGATGAGGCGATGATCAGAGAGGTGCTTGTCAAGCTCGGTATTCATGCCAAAGAGCTGCTGCGCACCAAAGAGGAGATCTATAAAGAGCTGAAACTGGAAAATGTTGAAGATGAGGGTGTTTTGATCCGTGCGATGAGCCGGTTTCCGAAACTGATCGAGCGTCCGATCGTGATAAAAGGCGATAAAGCTGTGATTGGAAGACCGCCTGAAAAGATCGTGGCGTTTTTAGAGGGTTGAATTTACGGTGCGGTGCACCGCAAATCATTAAAGATTGTTCTCTTTTTTGTATTTGATCAGGATGCCGTAAGCTTCATCTTTTAGAAGAA
>CAZNQJ010000035.1:6207-9064 GCA_964575205.1 uncultured Campylobacterales bacterium
AAGTTTCTCTTTTTTAAGTTTTTCAAGCTCCAGGTCAGTCAGTGTTGTCTCGCCGCTTTCAGCTTTTGCGATCTGATCGTCAAGCATATTGTGCTTGTCAAAAATGTGCAGGAAGTGTGCATTTGCCGCTTCGTTCTCTTTCATGTGGGTGATGATGTCTCTGTATTCGTGTAACATTGTCTTTCCTTGACTTGTATATATTTGGAATTATAGCGCCTGTTAAGTTTGAGATTGATTAATATGCTGTTTTCCAGCAGATTAAAAACAGTGAATAAAATTAGAGTAAAAATATCCGCTCAGACCATGTTTGATAGGCTGCCGCTTCTTTTAAAGAGCGAAGCCGAGGTCGGCCTACTCCAGGATTCGCGGCAGCGTGATGCCAAGCTGACCGTTGTACTTGCCTTTTTTGTCTTTATAGCTGGTCTCACAGGCTTCGTCACCCTGCAGGAAAAGCACCTGCGCGATTCCTTCGTTGGCATAGATCTTGGCCGGAAGCGGCGTCGTGTTGGAAATCTCGATCGTGATGTGGCCTTCAAATTCCGGCTCAAACGGGGTGACGTTTACGATAATACCGCAGCGGGCATAGGTCGATTTGCCCAGACAGATCGCCAGAACGTCTCGGGGGATCTTGAAATACTCGACCGTACGGGCAAGGGCAAATGAGTTCGGCGGGACGATACAGACGTCACCTTCAAAATCGACCACATTGGCGTCATCAAAATGTTTGGGGTCCACCACGGTCGAGTTGAGGTTGGTAAAGATCTTGAACTCATTGCTGACACGTATATCATAACCGTAGGAGCTGAGACCGTATGAGACAACACCTTTACCCACCTGATCTTCACAAAACGGCGTGATCATTCCGTTGTTAAGCGCCTGCTCTCTAATCCACGTATCTGCTTTTAAACCCAATATATATCCTTTTAATTGATCTGGAAACGTCTTGTAAATGCACACTTTTAGCTCGTAAAATAAAAATATACTTAGATACTGATGTCACATTGACTTAATATAATTTGTGTTATTATATCGCATTAAAGTTAAGCCATTTTTTAGGAGTCTCCATCATGGATATGAAGCAAATCAAGTCACTAATAAGCACCTTCGACGAGAGCGGTCTCTCAAAGATCAAGATCAACAAAGAGGGTTTTGAGATTGAGATGGAAAAAGCAACAGGTTTGGTTGCTGCCCCTGTTCACGCCGTGGCTGCAGCGCCTGCCCCGGTAGCAGCACCGGTTGCCGTTACAGCAGCTGCACCGGCTGCTCCGGCAATCAGTGGTGACACAATCAACTCGCCGATGGTGGGAACATACTATGCCGCACCTTCACCGGACTCCTCTCCATTCGTCAAAGTGGGCGATACGGTTAAAAAAGGCCAGGCGATTGCGGTTCTCGAAGCGATGAAGATCATGAATGAGCTTGAAGCGGAATTTGACTGCAAGATCCTTGATATCCTTGTAATTGACGGTCAGGCAGTCGAGTATGATATGCCACTTTTTGTCGTAGAGAAACTCTAATCATGGCAGAGATCAAACGCATTTTAGTTGCGAACCGCGGCGAGATCGCTCTTCGTGCGATCCGTACTATCAAGGAGATGGGTAAAGAAGCGGTCGCTGTTTACTCAAAGGGCGACAGAGGTGCGGCATACCTTGAGCTTGCGGATGCTGCGATCTGCATCGGAGAGGCCCCAAGTTCGGAGAGTTATCTGAATATTCCTTCGATCATCTCGGCAGCGGAGATCAGCAACTGCGATGCGATCTTCCCGGGATACGGTTTCCTCAGCGAAAACCAGACCTTTGTCGAGATCTGTACCCATCACGGAATCAAGTTTATCGGGCCGACTGTCGAAGTGATGGAGCTGATGTCGGATAAATCAAAAGCCAAAGATGTCATGGTCAAAGCGGGTGTCCCGGTTGTTCCGGGCTCGGACGGTGCGATCCACGACATCGCAGATGCGGCAGAACGGGCCAAAGCAGTCGGCTACCCTGTCATCCTGAAAGCGGCTCAAGGCGGCGGTGGCCGCGGTATGCGTGTCGTTGAAGAGGAAGCCGGGCTTAAAAATGCTTTCCTGGCGGCAGAGTCCGAAGCGATCACCGCTTTCGGCGACGGTACCATCTATATGGAGAAGTTCATTCAGAACCCGCGTCACATCGAAGTGCAGGTGATAGCCGACAGCCACGGCAATGTACTTCACGTCGGCGAGCGCGACTGTTCGATGCAGCGACGTCACCAGAAGCTGATCGAAGAGTCTCCTGCGATGGTATTGACACCGGAGGTGCGTGCACGCCTGCACGAAGCGGCGGTCCAGGCAACCAAATTCATCAAGTATGAGGGTGCCGGTACCTTTGAATTCCTTCTGGACAAAAATCTTGACTTCTATTTTATGGAGATGAACACGCGTCTTCAGGTGGAGCATACGGTCTCAGAAGAGGTGAGCGGCCTTGACCTGATTGAATTGATGATCCGTGTCGCCGAGGGCGAAGCGCTTCCTCCGCAGGAGAGCATCCGTTTTCACGGCCACTCGATCGAGTGCCGTATTACTGCGGAAGACCCGATCCGTTTTCTGCCTTCACCGGGTACGATCAAAGAGTGGATCGCACCGGGCGGTTTGGGAGTCCGGATGGATACGCATGCCCACGCCGGCTATATCGTACCTTCGACGTACGATTCAATGATCGGCAAGCTGATCATTAAAGCCGACACGCGGGAGAAAGCGATCAAGCGCATGCACCGCGCCCTGAGCGAATTCAAGGTCGTGGGTATCCGTACCACGATCGATTTCCATAAAAAGATGATGGCGAACCCTGATTTTATCAATAACAATCAACCCGTATTACAATTTAGAATTAACAACCAT
>CAZNQJ010000036.1:0-9000 GCA_964575205.1 uncultured Campylobacterales bacterium
AACACGTAACACGTAACACGTAACACGTAACACGTAACACGTAACACGTAACACGAATTTTAAGATGTCCGTTTTTTTATGACTTTTTTGCGTTAAAAGTGTGTAAAATCTTCTACATAGAGGTGGAAATAGTGCAAATAAGAACGCCGTATTAGAAAATGTGATAGGATTGTGATTGTTTTGCGATAAAGTAATTTCACATATTAAATAACTGTTATTTATAAAAGGAGAAAAGATGGCTAGAGTCGTTGTATTGGGCGGAGGTGTTTCGGGACATACTGCTGCAACTTTTGCTGAAAAGTGGTTAAGCAGTGAGCACGAAGTAGTTGTGGTCACACCGAATGCAAAATGGAACTGGATTCCTTCCAACATCTGGGTAGGTGTCGGTGAAATGACAAAAGAAGAGGTCACGTTTGATCTGGATCCTGTCTATAAAAAAGCAGGGATCACGTACAAACAGGCCAAAGCAGTTTCGTTGAACCCTGAAGGAAGCGAAAGCCAGTCAAGCCCTTTTGTCACGATCGAATATACCGGTCAGGGCAAAGTCGGTGAAACCGAAGAAGTGACATACGACTATGTTATCAATGCGACCGGTCCGAAACTGAACTTCGGTGCGACTCCGGGTCTGGGTGAAGGCTCTGAGTTGGGCGAACATACGGTCTCCGTATGTACGGCGGATCACGCCGTACATGCCAATGAAAAACTGCAAGAAGCCATTGCGAAGATGAAAAAAGGCGAACGTCAGAAGTTCCTGATCGGTACGGGTCACGGTATGTGTACGTGTCAGGGTGCCGCGTTCGAGTACATCTTCAATGTCGAGCACGAACTGAACAAAGCCGGTGTGCGTGATATGGCACACATGCAGTGGATCTCAAACGAGTCGTTCCTTGGCGACTTCGGTATGGGCGGTCTGCATATGAAAGTCGGCGGTTATGTCGTCAGTTCCAAGATCTTTTCCGAGTCACTTTATGCCGAGCGCGGCGTTGATTGGCTGATAGGCGCGCACGTCTCTAAAGTCGAGAGCGGCAAGGTAGAGTATGAACTGCTTGACGGTTCAAAAGGCGAAGAGACATTTGACTTTGCGATGCTGATTCCGCCGTTTGCGGGTGTGGGCCTTAAAGCCTTTGCCAAAGACGGTTCGGACATTACCGGTACGGTCTTCGCACCGAACGGTTTTATGAAGGTCGATGCCAACTATAATGCCGGCGCCTATGAGAACTGGAAAGCGTCCGACTGGCCGCGTACCTACCAGAACCCGACCTATAAGAACATGTTCGCCTGCGGTATCGCTTTTGCACCGCCGCACCTGATCTCCAAGCCGATGAGCTCGCCAAACGGCACACCGATCAACCCGACGCCTCCGCGTACGGGTATGCCTTCAGGTATTATCGGTAAAGCGGTTGCGCACTCTGTCTGCGACCTGATCACAAAAGGCGAAGGTGCTCATCTTCATGAAGCGTCTATGGCGGAAATGGGTGCGGCCTGTGTCGCATCGGCTGGTAAAGGTCTCTTTACCGGTACGGCTGCCGCGATGACGGTTTATCCGGTTGTTCCTGACTTTGAGAAGTACCCTGGAACAGGCCGTGATACCGACTATACCTTTGGTGAGATCGGTCTTGCAGGCCACTGGATCAAACATATTCTTCACCACATGTTTATCCACAAAGCGAAACTCAAAGCAGGTTGGACACTTATTCCTGAATAGAGGCGAAAGTATAGATCAAAAGCCGGTTGATCGGCTTTTGCAGCTCCAAGCAAGTATTCGCAAAACAGATTGTTAGAGAAGTAAAAATAATAAGAAGGAAGAAAAAATGGCAAAACAAGAAGAGATCAATTTCGCGCGTAATATGCAGTCGAACACGACAATGATCCCAGGCAGATTTGCAAGAGCGATGCGCACCAATGTTATTTGGCAGTTTATTCGTTTTGTGATCATCAACCTTAAAATGCTGGTCGTTGTCAGTAAAAGTCACTAAGCGAACTTTTTTCCCGGGTTTTTCCCGGGTATTTGTTTAGATCAAAATGTATTTGATTTAAACAAATACCCGCACTCCTCTCTCTCAAAGGTCTTCCAAATGGTTTTAGAGTTATTGAAATACCCTGATGAACGTATCCGGCTTATTTCCGGGAACATACGTTTCTTTGACGAGTCGCTTCAAAATATTATGACCGATATGATCGACACGATGAAAGCCAACGACCTCGAGGCACTCAGCGCGATGCAGATAGGCATTCAGTATGCGGTTGTTGTGATAAAACATGCGCAAGAGTACAAACCCTACATCAACCTGCGGATCATCTCCAAGTCCGGTGAGATAACAGAGACAGAGAGAACCCCGTACTATGAAAATATCAGTGTCGATGTACCGCGTTACGACAAGATAAAGATTTTTTATGAAAATGAGAAGGGCGAAGCGCAATATGCGGACCTTGAAGGTGCTTTGTCGCGTGTTATCCAACACCAGCTTGACTATAACTACGGCAGTACCTTTGTCGACAGGGTCGATAAAGAGATCAAACAGCGGATACATGATCATCTCCCGAAAGGGCTGGTCCCAAGCAGCAACAGCAGCTGCCCGACCGTCTTTTACAGGGATTACATCAAGCGGGGCTATAAATATGTGATGCTGGCCGTCTGGTTAAGCTTTTTGGTCCCTTTTTTTACAGACGATGCGGCAGCTCTGAAGGATCTCTTTCTCTTTGACAGGATAGCTCTGGGCCTGGTGCCCTTTATCGTGGTCGCCTATGCCGGCTATGCCTATTATGAGTCTAAAAAATATAAACAGTGCACAAGTTGTCAGACCGGCAATATCATCGGGACCGTCGGATTTGCCCTGGTCCAATGGCTCATATTGAACGCCGTGACCTTCTTTTGGATCGGTAGATAAACGCGCTCTTTGCCTCTTTCTGAAACCTCTCTAAATCTGCGGAGCTAGATTGCAAACAACGCATTCCTTCAACAGAACCTACAGTATCATGCCGGAATCAATCTCAGGAGATAAAATGAAAAATATACTGTTAGGTCTGATTGTAACGCTGTTCTTTTTAGGCTGTACTAAAGATAATCATGCTGCTGTCGAACCGAAGGCCGCTGTCGGCAACTCACTGGAGACACTCACACTCAACGACCAGTTTGGAAAACCTCATTCGCTTACAGCCGATACCAAAAAAGTGATCTTCGCCTTCAGCAAAGATATGGGCCATATGAGCAATGCCTATTTCGAAAAACTGGCGCCTGAATATTTAAATGAGCATCAGGCTGTTTTTATTGCCGATGTAAGCGGTGCGCCATCTTTGATCAGAAGCATGTTCATCATGCCGGGATTGAAAGATTTCAAACACACGGTGCTGGTGATCGAAGATGAAAATGTTGCTGCCAGTTACCGCATTGACGAAAACAGCGATAAGCTGATGATCCTGGATCTGGATAATTACATTATCAAGAAGATCAGTTACGCATCGACGGAAGATGAGCTCGCAAAAACATTCTAACAGATGTCGCCGTAATCGGCGCGCTCCCCTTTTCCTTTTTTTTATCCAATGATCAAACCGTATCTTCCTTGTTACCTCATTGCGCTAATACGTTTTAAAGTTTTTCTATAGCACTATGCAGAGAGATTTACATAAAGGTACCGGTCCGTCATGATGGAATATGTCACCCTCTTTTTCACTGCACTGGTTGAACTTTCCAATGCAATGGCTCCCTATATACTCTTCGGTCTTCTCTTTGCAGGGATCCTGCATGAGCTGGTCCCCGACACGCTCGTAACGAAACATCTCGGAAAAGAGAGTATCGGCTCGGTCGTCAAAGCAACGCTCTTCGGTGTGCCGCTTCCGGTCTGTTCCTGCGGGGTCATCCCGCTGGCGACCAGCATCAAAAAGAGCGGGGCCAGCAAGGGGGCGACCCTCTCCTTCCTGATCTCGACGCCGATCACGGGGGTCGACTCCATTCTTGCGACCTACGGGATGTTCGGCTGGGCCTTTACGATCTACCGCGTCCTCACCTCGATGGTGATCGCGATGGCGGCAGGGGTCTTGACCAACTATCTCGACAGAGAGGAAGCAAAGCCCAAACCGCTTTTCAGCGCAGCACCCGCATCAGGTTTTTCGGTGAAGCCTTCGCTGTCACAAGCGGGCGAAGAGGGGAGCTGCTGCTCAGGCGGCACCTGTTGTGAGAGCAGCAAGAAAAGAGGCTTCTCTATGAATGGTGCCCTGCGCTACGCTTTTGTCACCCTACTCGGGGATATCGCCAAACCGCTCTTTTGGGGGCTGCTTATCGGTGCCCTGATCACGGTGGCGATACCGCAGAACCTGAGCGATATTCTGGTCGGGTACCCGTGGCTATCGTATCTGATCGTCATCGCCATCGCCGTGCCGATGTATGTCTGTGCCACGGCATCGCTTCCGATCGCCGCCGCACTGATGCTCTCGGGCGTGAGCGCCGGGGCGGCATTTGTCTTTCTGAGCGCAGGCCCTGCGACGAACACGGTGACCATCGGCGTCGTCAAAAAGATGCTCGGCAGCCGTTCCCTCTACATCTACCTCGGGACGATTGTCGCGGGGAGCATACTCTTCGGTCTGGGGCTGGATTATATCTTCGACATCAGCGACATCGATCCGAGAGCACTGGTGCAGATGCATGAGGAGGCGGGGCTGATCGCTGCGGCAAGTTCAATTGTTTTATGGGGTTTCATCGGCTACTTCCTGGCTAAGCCGCTGTTTGCAAAAAAAGTAGGCTAGACTCTGTTCTTAAACTGATACATCAAGATCGACGCCGCGATACCGACGTTAAAACTTCTGATATCGGGCTCCATCTCGATCTGCACCGCCTCATCGCAGGCGGCGAGGACCTCCTGCGAGAGCCCTCTGCCTTCATGCCCCATCAGCAGTACCCACTTTTTCGGTACCTCTACGGCTGCCAGAAGGGTGGCCTCGTCCGTCACCTCCGCGCCGAAGATCCTGTAGCCGTCGGCTTTAAGTGCCTCAAGCGTGGCGAAGATATCATGGTAGAGGTGGATGTCCAGTTTGCAGACGTGGCCCATTGAGACCCGCAGCGCGCGCCTGCCGTAAGGGTGCGGCCCCTGTTCCGGAAGAAGGTAGGAGCTGACGCCCAGTGCCGCGGCACTTCGGGCAATAGCGCCGATGTTTTCACTCGAAGAGGTCTTGTCGAGCATGAGGATATTGTCTCCGAGCTGCTCCAGCGGCGTCTGGGCAGGCCGGATACCGTGCAGCATGACATTGTGGTGCAGCCGGTGCCCGATGATCGTCTCCATCACTTTCTTGTCGGCAAGGTAAAGCTGCGGCACCTCTTTTTTGCAAATAAGTTCTTCAAACTCGTCGTAATAGGCCTGTGTCGCGAGGATACTTTTGACCTCGATGTCGCTCTCCAGGATCAGGTTGACAACCTTGGGACTGTCGGCGATAAAACTGTTGTCTTTGGAAAAGGCGTTGTCTCTGAGCTGCGCGTAGATCTCCATAGCCGGGGTATTGAGATCATCTATTTTTATCAGATTCATAGGGCGGATATCTTCCTTGCGTTTTGCTGTGGTAAACTGTTTTCAGATTGTACACTATCCGCAAAAAAAACAGGAGTGCTGCAAATGCTTTAGGCGATCGTGATGAAAAAGAGGAGGGTAAAATATCAGTACAACGGCAAAACGGCTGACGCCGTTCGGTCATATCTCGACAAAACGTGTCAGTATAATAAATTTTTTGCCTTCGACTGCTGCGGCATCAATCTGGAATGTTTCAATAAACGCTTTGCGAAGGGCACCATCGAACTGGGAAAGATCAACTTTATAATTGATGTAGGTATCCTCTTCCGACAACTTCATAGCGAACTGTTTGATCTGCTCATCGGTAGGAGCTTGTTTGATCGTGATGTACATGCATTCTCCAGGCATAAAAATTTCAGCGAAATTATACTGCCGATTTTGTAAATTGCGGTCAGAATTTTTCATGTAATATTTTCGCTGTATCGCTCATTGTCTGTGTAAACATAGCGCTTTCTGTGCTATGCTTTGAAAAATCTATTTTGGAAAGCAAAGAGGTGTAATATGTACCTGCACAAAAAACTTGACACGATTGCAGCAGTGCCGCAGAAGGCGGGCAGAGGGGTGGCGATGAAGATGCTTCTTTCGCCCGAGGAGTCGCCCAATTTCGCGATGCGCAATTTTACGATCGATGCGGGCGGCTACATGCCGCTGCATACCAATACGGTCGAGCATGAGCAGTATGTGCTCGGCGGGCGGGCAAAGGTGACGATCGGCGACGAGACTTTTGAAGCCGGCGCCGGCGATATCCTGCTGATCCCGGCCGGAGTTCCGCACAGCTACGAAACACTGGGCGATGAGGCCTACAGCTTTCTCTGCCTCGTCCCCAAAGGCGAAGACTGCATCGAGGTGCTCAGCTGCTGATCGGTATTACCAGACCAGGCTCAACCCCACCTTGCCTTTTTCCTGATCGATAGAGATGACTTCGATCTGCGGCAGGAACTGGTTGATCGAGAGCACCTCCAGCGGGTGCGCGATGCGTTTTGTGCTCATCTTCGAGATATGGATCATGCCGTCGTTTTTAAGGCCGATGTCGACAAAGGCGCCGAAGTCGGCGATATTCCTCACCACGCCCGAAACAAAACTCCCTTCGCGCAGCATCCTGATGTCGGTGATCCCCTCTTTGAAAGGGATCGGCGGCAGCTCCTCTCTGGGGTCGAAGCCCGGCTTCTGCAGCTCTCTGATGATATCTTGGAGCGTCTCTTTACCGATACCGAGCTCCTTTGAAAGTGACTCGACATCGATGCTCTGCAGATCCAGCCCGGCGAGCCGCGAAGCCGCTCTGTAGCTTTCCGGGTGGATGCCGCTGTTGTCAAAAGGGCTTTTGCCCTCTTTGATGCGGATAAAGCCGGCGGCCTGCTCGTAGGCCTTCGCCCCCAGCCCTTTGACCTTCAGCAGTTCCGCTTTGGAGCGGAAGGCGCCGGCCTCTTCTCTGAAAGCGATGATGTTCCGGGCGATCTTGGCGCCGATCCCCGCGACGTAAGAGAGGAGGGAGGCCGAGGCCGAGTTGATATCGACCCCGACGCGGTTGACCAGGTCCTGGGTGACATCGGAGAGTTTCTTCTCCAGCAGCTTCTGGTCGACATCGTGCTGGTACTGCCCGATGCCGAGGGATTTCGGGTCGATCTTTACCAGCGCCGCCATGGGGTCGCGCAGGCGCTGGGCGATGGAGATCGCCCCTCTGATGGTCACGTCAAGGTCAGGGTACTCCTGCGCCCCGATCTTGGAGGCGGAGTAGACCGAGGCACCGGCTTCGGAGACAACGGTGTAGTTCAGCCCGGCCCCTTCCTCCCTGTTCAGGCGGGCGAAAAACTCCTGGGTCTCTCTCGACGCGGTGCCGTTGCCGATGGCAACCGCCTGAATGGCGTACTTTTTGGCAAAGGCCAGTACCTTCTTGCGGGCACTCTCGTAGTCGTTCTGCGGTTCGGTCGGGTAGATGACGGCATGTTCCAGGTAGTGCCCGTTCTCGTTGATCACCGCCAGTTTGCACCCCGATCTGAAGGCCGGATCGACCCCGAGTATCACCCTTCTGGTCACCGGCGGCGTCATCAGAAGCTGGCTGAGGTTCCTGCCGAAGACGCCGATCGCGGCCAGGTCGGCCTTCTCTTTGAGCTCGGCCTGCACCGCACGCTCGATCGAGGGGAGCAGCAGGCGTTTCAGGCCGTCACGGTAGGCTTCGAAGAGCAGCTCGCCGGAGCCCGAAGCGTTGCGGGGAATCTTGAACTTTTTGATGCTCTCTTCGATGCGGCCGGTGTTGATCGAGATCCTGGCGGAGAGCTCTTTCTCTTTGACGCCCCGCATGATCGCCAGGTAGCGGTGGGAGGGGATGTAGGCGACTTTTTCGGAATGGTCGGCAAAGTTGGCGTAGACCCCCTTTTCATCAAAGGCTTTTCCCTTTTTTACTTCGAGGAGGCCGAAACGCATCATGGAGGCGTGGATGTGCTCACGTTCGCGCGGCAGGTCGGCGTAGCGTTCGGCCAGGATATCCTGCGCCCCTTTGATCGCCTCATCGACGGAGGAGACCTTGCCTTTGACAAATTTTTTGGCTTCGGCTTTGAACTCGCCGAGCGTCAACCTGGCACGTTCGAGCGTCTCGGCAAGCGGGGTCAGACCGTTCGCTATGGCGGTGGCTGCGCGTGAGCTCTTCTTCTCTTTGAAGGGGCGGTAGATATCTTCGAGCGTTCTCAGGTTATCGGCATCGGCAATGCTCTTTTTGATCGACTCGCTTAAAACGGCCCGCTCCCCGATCAGCCGTTCGACCTCCGCTTTGCGCTCGAGCAGCTTTTTGGCACCCTGATAGATCTCTTCAAAGTCGCGCAGCACTTCATCGCTCGCGCTGCCGGTCAGCTCCTTGCGGTAACGGGCGATAAAGGGGATTGTCGCACCCTCATCGAGCATCTTCAATATATTCGTGATGTGCTCTTTTTTGAGCCCTGTCTTTTCCGCTAAGATCGTTACTAATGGGTTCATACTGTTTCTCTTTTATCAGATAGGATCGGTCTTAACTGTTCAGTGCGCATTTTCGACGGCCGAAATGACCTTCTGCTCCAGTTTTTTCAAGAGAAGGTAGGCTTTCGAATCTTCAGGCGCTACGGATGGACGGACATACATGATCGATGTTTTGCCGTCTCTCTCGATGAGTGTCACACGAACAGGGCAAAAAGCCATCATCAGAGGATCGTTATTGGCGATTTCGTTTCCGAACCAGCCGTTGCACACGATGACCGCTTTGATACCCGTCAGGTTGTTGGTATTGAACTCTTTCCCGAAGGCTTCGGGCAGGCCGGCGGCTTTGAACTTCGCCAGAATATCGATCTCAGAGATGACAATTAAACTGGCATTGTCAAAAGAGGCGAGCAGTTTGGGATAGATCTTGTTCATCGGTTCGTCATAGGTTTTGGTATAGACGGAATCTGCCCATAAAGAGAGGCTGAGCAGCAGTATGGCT
>CAZNQJ010000037.1:0-8966 GCA_964575205.1 uncultured Campylobacterales bacterium
CCTCAAGATTTCTTCGCTGGCGCGACAGAGAAGAAAGGTTGAATCTGTGACAATAATTGCCTTTTGCAAGCTCGCGACTTTTTTGAATTGGATTTGATAGTAGGATGTTACTTTTTTCTTTGCACCCCAGGGCATCCTCTCTTGCTACGCAATTCACCTAGTCTTGTCCAAACGAAAAACCTAACGAAAAAAGAAAAGGACAATACCCTCCGGCCATTATCTATTGATACTACGCAAATACTGTCAACCTTCGTACATTCCTTCACTGCTGCCGGAATTAATGTTCTGACACACGAGTAATAGAAACTTCTAAGAAATTTTGAATCGTCTTGTACGCTGGAAGTTAGTGCGCCCACTCAGTGACAAAAGTAGGTGATACCTCACCTTTAAAGGTGATGGTCCCGTCCACAAGGCCGAGGTAGAGCGTATCGCCGCTGGTCGGATAGACTTTGGTGCTGTCACCGACCCACCCCTCCTGGTTTGCACGGTAGAAACAGGCCGCCATCCCCGTCCCGCAGGCCAGGGTCTCATCCTCGACCCCGCGTTCGTAGGTACGGACACGGATCGTTCCGTCTTCCTGCACCTTGGCGATGTTCACATTGGCATTGTACTGGTGGCGGAGCTCACGGGCTTCAAAAATGTCAAAGTTGTCGATATCTGCATCGAAGGTGACCAGGTGCGGTACTCCCGTGTCGATCAGCCAGAATCTCTTGCCGTCATGTTCGACATCTCTGTTGATGATCATCGGCGGGGTCAGATCGCTCTGCACCATCAGCCCCTCGACATGCGCTTTGATCTCACCGGCAAGAGTCAGGAAGGTCATGTTGTCGGGTGCCAGTTCGTAGCGCACCGCGTAGTGGGCACAGGCACGCGAGCCGTTGCCGCACATCTCGGCGCTTGAGCCGTCGGCGTTGTAGAACTGCCATTCGAAATCGAGCGTCGGGTGCGGCACAAGCACGATCAGGCCGTCGGCACCGATGCCGGACTGGCGGTTGCAGAGCTCTTTTGCCAGCTGCGAACGGTCTCTTTTTTCAAAAGCATGGAAGAGAACGAAGTCATTTCCGTTGGCACTGTATTTTGCGATCATCATAACGGTTTCCTTGACGCCCGGTGCGCGTGAATTGATTGTGTGATTATACTATTTTTTAGGAGGCGGGTATTTTGCTTTGATCGCTTCGACGAAATCGGCGCACTCTTTCTGAAGGTGCTTGAGGTTTCCGGAGTTGTCGATCACCCAGGTGGCGCGGGCTTTTTTCTCATCGATCGGCATCTGCGAAGCGATGCGGCGTTTCGACTCCTCTTCGGAGAAGCCGTTGCGTTTCATAAAACGTTTCAGCTGTATCTCCGGCGGGGCATAAACGACGACGGAGTCTCTGATATCGTACTTCTGGCTCTCGAAAAAGAGGGGGATGTCGATCAGGTAGGGGTACTCCAGGCTGTCCTGTTTCTCGCTCTGTCGCTCTATCTCTTCGCGGATCAGCGGGTGCAGAAAAGCTTCCAGCATCTTTCGCTTCGCACTGTCGGCAAAGACGATCTTTCCGAGTGCCGGACGGTCGACTTTGCCTGCCGGCGTGACAAACTCTTCGCCGAAATGCACTTGGACCCAGTCCGCGATTAGATCGACAATCGTGTGCGAGATCGTATCCGCGTCGATACTCCGCAGCCCGCTGCGTCCCAAAACTGAAGCGACAGTGCTCTTGCCTGACGCGATACCCCCGGTCAATGCGATCGCGTATTCAAACGCCATTACAATTCTTTGTGATGGTCTGAGCACTCTGTCTGACAAGCATCAACAATGCAGTGCAGCGAAGCACTAAATGCTGAGTCGTAAGAGAACCCAGTGTTAACGTAGTTAACGGGACTTTGTTCCGTTTGCGTTTTAAAAAAAACAGGGGCCATCAGTTTCTGATGATTCCCAGGTAGGTTTTACGGATGTAGTTCGGCGTTGCAAAGGCAGCCGGGTGGATATCGCAGTTGTAGTACTGTTGTCCGTCGAGCATATCCGTACGGTGCAGGATCACATCCGCCGTCGGGTGGTACGCTTTTGAACCGAGCAGCAGCGTCTCGCCGTTGCCTACATTGTAAGGCATGATGATCTTGAAGTAGTTGCCCATGATCTGCATCAGCTTTTTGTTCGCCTCGACCTCGTCAAGGTTCGGGTGTTTCAGGACAACGAGGCCGTCCTCTTTCAGAACACGGTTGATATGGGCCAAAACAGCGGCATCATCCGTCAAGGTGTCCACCAGAACCACATCGGCGGAACCGTCCGTTTCGTTGCGAAGCGACTCCAGGAGCTTGGACGCCGAAACTGTTTTCGAAGCGATCGCATCATGGCGTGCGACCTCAGCCTCCAGTGCAGCGGCATTGTCACTCACAATAAGTACGTTCTTCGGCTCTTTTACCGTACAAAGCGGTACATGGACCATCATCTCCGGATAGATAAACTCTTTCATAATCAATAATTTCCTTCATCGCAATCAGTTGATCTGCTGTATATGTGGCGCGATTTTAACATCTTTATATTAAGGATTCCTCTTATGATTCCGGCAGCGTCCGTTGGGCTTTGAAAATATAAGGTTATGCAAGAGCCCTTTTTCCAGGCTCATCTGCGACAACACAATTGAGCTGTCAGATCCGCTGCGCTATTAATGCCGTCATAACGTCAAGTCTGTTATAATCGCGTAACTATTATATTACGCGGAGTTGCAATGAGCCAGATCAGCTACAAAGACGCAGGTGTCGATATTGATGCCGGAAACAGTTTTGTCGAAAACATCAAACCCCTAGTCAAGTCCACACGTATTCCCGGTGTACTTGGCGGTATCGGATCGTTTGCAGGTGCTTTTGAACTCCCTACAGGCTATAAAGAGCCTGTCATGCTTGCGGCGACGGACGGTGTCGGCACGAAGCTCAAGCTTGCCATCGACTCGGGCATCCACAACACGGTCGGTATCGACCTGGTCGCCATGTGCGACAACGACCTTATCTGCAACAACGGCACCCCTTCGTTTTTCCTGGATTACTATGCGACGGGAAAACTCGATGTCAATGTTGCCACTGCGGTGGTCGCCGGTATTGCCGAGGGTTGTATCCGTGCAGAGTGCGCCCTGATCGGCGGCGAGACGGCTGAGATGCCGGGAATGTACAGCGAAGACGACTATGACCTGGCCGGTTTTGCGGTGGGCGTCGCCGAGAAGTCCGAGCTTGACACCGTCAGCAATGTACGTGCCGGTGACAAGCTTCTGGCTCTGCCGAGTTCCGGGCTTCACTCAAACGGTTTCTCACTGGCGCGCAAGGTACTTTTCGAGAAGATGGGAATGAAGTTTGACGATATGTTCGAAGGCAAGCCCTTGATCGAAACACTCCTGAGACCGACAAACATCTATGTCAAGACCTACAAAAAATTCAAGCCGCAGATCCAGGCGATGGCGCACATCACAGGCGGCGGGCTTGTCGAGAACCTGCCCCGTGTGCTTCCTGACAACCTGCGTGCCGTGATCAAAGGCGAAAATATCCGCATTCTGCCTATCTTTGATCTTATCGGCCAGCATGTTGCCAGAGACGAGATGTTCAGAGCCTTCAACATGGGCGTGGGCATGGTTTTGGTTGTCCGTCCCGAAGATGCGGCGACCATTCTTGAGAACTCGGAAGCCTACGAGATCGGCGAGATCACCGAAGGCAAACGCGAAGCGGTTATCGTATAAACCGCGCAGAGGGCTTGTGAAAAAACCGCTTTTCATCGCTGCCCTCTTCAGCCACTCTCTTTTACAGGCGGACGGTTTCGGCACTCTTTTTATGAGCGCCACCCTTTTTATCCTTCTCTTTACCCTTATTATCGCATTAATGCTCCACCTGAAAAACCTCCAAAAAGAGAAGCTCCGATACAGCGCTTTTTTTCACCATTGCGACACACCGGTACTTTTTATCGATGCCAAAAACACCGTACGTGATCTTAACGAAAGTGCGCAGACGCTGCTGGGCTACTCCAAAGCGCAGCTCATCAATCAGATATGGTATGAGAAACTGCTGCCGCATGAGAGCTCGATTCAGCTCCGTCAGCGTCTCCGCCAAGAAAATAATAAAGATGATAAAAGTGTGTTTTATGCCCCGCTTATCAATGCAAACGGTGATAATGCCGAGACGCGCTTTACGTTGACAAAGTTTCCTGCACCCCTGAAAGGCTATATTTTAACCCTGCCTGAGAGTTCTAAGAGATAGCCGCTTTTCAGACCCAAGCTGAAATGGCGCAGCAATGTAAAGGCACTTATACTTGCATAACGATTTTTCCGCTATACTGGAAAAGCATATACGATAAAAACGGTATAACATGAGATCAATCAGCAAACTTATATTGAAACACTTTTTTGTGCAGGCTTTATTGCCTATTCTGGTGATCGAATTTTCACTTATCATCACCCTCTTCTTACTCAACAGCTATCAGTCCGAACAAAATAAAAGTGCCCTTGAGTCGATTGCAAATGAGGCTTTTATAGAGATCGCACACCAGACAACAGCCCGCATCAATCAGCACTTTATCCAGGCAGAAAACGCGCTCATTCAACTCACCAACACCAGTGAGATCTTTCTAAAGCTGAGCAAACAGCGTGCAGACGATCAGAAAGACTTTCAACGCTATGACGGTTTCTATCAATACGCACCGCCTCTTGAATCCGAAAAGGGTTTTTTAAAATATATCCGCCCCGAGAGTACAACCGTTTACACGACCAATCTTAAACAGCTCAAGCCCGATGATTACGGTACTCTAAACTCTCTTGTCCCGCTCACGCCGATCGCCAAAGCGATCATCGAGACCCCCCATTCGCTCATCACCAATATCTGGATCAATATCGATAAACGATTTGCCTTTGCCTACCCGCCGATCAGCCCTGTCAAAGAACTGACACCGACGCTTGATGTCACGAAACAGTCTTTTTACTACAATGCCGATCCCCTACACAATCCTGACAAAAAAGTGCTCTTTGTTCCGCTTTACAAAGAGAGCTGGGCCCTTCAAAACGGTGAACTCGGCACCTATGTCAAGCCGATCTATCTTGATAACCGTTTTATCGGGGTGGCGGGATTTACGCTCAACGTCAAAGAGATAGCAAACGTGATCTACGCGCTGGACCTTCCTTTTAAAGCGCAGGCTATGCTGATGGACAAAGAGAACACCCTGATCGCATCCTCCAATCCATCGGTCATCGAAAAGGACTTTGGGACACACTCTTTTTACCAGATGCACAAAGACCAGATGAAGGCTCAACCGGACTCGATGACAATCGACATGAAACATCTCGCCGTCTCCCGATATATCAAAAACACCATGTCTGTCCAGGGAACGGAGCTCAAAATCGTCATCTATGTCGAAAAGGCGGCCATTTTTGCATCGATCGAAAGGGTGAGCGAACGCACCGTTCATGTCGGGATCCTCTTTATCATTGCCATCGCACTCTTTTATCTCTTTTTCTTCTGGTTCAATCTGGCCTCGCTCAAAAGACTCTCCAATCGCATCACGCAACCGCTTCAGGCCATTGTCACCTTCTCTTCACAGCTTGGCCGTAAAGAAAATTTTCATCTTGACAACTCAAAGATCACCGAGCTGGAAACACTCAACTCCAATCTCAACAGGACACACCAGGAGCTGCTGGATATGTTGATCAAAGACAAAGAGAGCGGTCTTTTTAATCGCCGTAAACTTTTAAGCGATCTGCTTGAGACCAAAGCCGAATGTTTACTGTTATTGCAAATCCACAACTACGTCGCGCTTCTACAGTATTATGGACAAGAGAGCGTCCAGGCTCTTCTGGAGAGCATCATTGCACTTCTCAGGCATGAGGATATTGTCGAACTCTACCGTACGGCCGAAGATGAGCTGGTACTGCTTTTGCCGTATCAGGAGCAGAGCTATTTTACAGCGCTGCTGCAGCAGCTTAATGCACTGCATGTCACCTATAATGCTGTCGAGCTGCACCCCTTCATCTATGCCGGTATCAGTACCGTAAAAAATGACGGCAATGCACTTGAAAAGGCAACACTGGCACTCCATAACGCCCTCAAAAACAAGATATCGGCACCTATCTACTTTAAAGAGGAGTTTGACAGAAGCCAGCAGATCAGTGACAATCTGATGTGGGCCGGACGCCTTAAATCGGCGATCATCGAGGACCGGGTTCTGCCCTATTTTCAACCCATCTACAATCTCAAGAGCGGTAAGATCGAAAAGTTTGAGGCCCTTGTGCGCATTGAAGAAGAGGGCAAGATACTCTTGCCGTATCACTTCTTGCAGTGTGCCGACAAGATGGGCAGAATACATGAGATAACACTGCTGATGATCGAAAAGGTCTTTCGTGTCGCTGCCGCTTATCCGAAATTGAGCTTTTCGATCAATCTCTCGTTTAAAGATATCCAGGATCCGAAGATCCTGGACTACATCATCGGCCGCTGTATGCACTTCAATACTGCACCCCAGCAGATCGTTTTTGAGCTTTTGGAGACGGAAGAGATCGATGATCCGCAAAAAAGCATCCTCTTTTTCGGCGAGCTGAAACGGGCAGGTTTTTCTATCGCTATCGACGACTTTGGTACGGGCCACTCCAATTTTGCCAACCTCTCCATGATGCAGGTTGATTTTATCAAGATAGACGGACAGTTTATTAAAGACATCACCAAAAACCCGAACTCTCTCGCTATTACCAAAAGCATCAGTGAATTTGCCAAAGTGATGGGGGCGCAGACTATCGCCGAGTTTGTCAAGGATGAAGAGACTCTTCAGGCGGTCAGAGAACTGCATATCGATTATGCCCAGGGATTTGTCATCTCACAAGCCGTTCCTGACAATGAAATCGATCTTTTGCTGAATAAGTTTAATGGGGTTTGAGCAGTGGCGTGAAGAGCGGGAATGCCCTGCCCACTGTCAAACAGCGTATTGCCCTTTGACAGTTTAGAGGAAGATCATTGCTCGTTGTGAGCAGTACCCTTTTTTAAAGGATACGCTCATTACTAGCCCTTTAGTTAGCTGCGTCGTAGACGTCTTTACGCGGGAAGATAAAGGTGGTGTGGCGTTCAACCACGATTCGTTCTTTATCGTCCATGGCATAGGCTTTGATCGTGATCGGTATGATCGTATCTTTAGTCGCATCATCAACTAACATATCATTAGTGTAAAGTACGACCACTTTTTTCTTTTTAGTGTTCGGGTGCGCCGTAAACGGTTCCGACGGTTTGTCGATCTTGATCTTGCCCTCATACTCTTTTGGAACGATCACGTCAAAATAGAACTTGTGGTCCTCATTTTCCGTATTCTGCAGCAGGAAGATATAGGCATTATCCACACGTTTCGCACCGTCTGCCATTTTCTTGACATCATAAAGACGACTCTCTTTATTGATGTTGAGCAGCATATGCTCTTTTGTACTTCCCATAAGCCCCAGCACAACCGCTACGATTATAAGGATAACAGCGTACCCGATAACTTTCGGACGGAAGTATTGCGTCTTGCCTTTCTGATAAAGAACCTCTTTGTCGCTTGACCAGCGGACAAGACTCTCTTTACCGAGTTTACCCATCACCGCCGTACAGGCATCCACACACTCCAGACAGTTGATACACTCAAGCTGAAGTCCCTGGCGGATATCGATGTGCGTCGGACAGACCGTCACACATGACTCACAGGCCGTACACTCTGAGTTCGGTTCAGCCGCACGGATATCTTTCTCTTTTGTGTAGAGTTTTGTATGATCGTCATAGATCTTCCCGCCTCGATGCGGATCGTAGATCGCCATGACCGTATCATCATCGTAAAGCACCGACTGTATACGTGAATAGGGACAGACATAGATACAGAAGTTCTCTTTGATCAAAACAACATCAACGACTATAAATGCCGCGGTAGCAAGCAGTGTTACCAGGAGCACCATATGATCAAGCGGATGGGCCATGTAGGCAAAAAAATCTTCAGGCGGCACAAAATACCATAAAAAGTCCGCGGCTGCGACCAGGGCCAAGATGGTCCAGATCAGGACGGCGACCACTTTTTTGACCTTGTTCTCCGCCTTGGACATATCCGGTTCGTTCTGCTTGTTCTTGATACGTTTACGCAGTTTCAGAATCTTTGTCTCGATAAGATCCCGATAGATGACACGGAAGACCGTCTGCGGACACATCCAGCCGCAGAAGACCCGCCCGCCGACAACGGTCAAACCGAAAATACCGATAAAAAGAATCATCAGGACAAACGGCATCAGATACATCTCCTGCATATCGAACTGGACAAAAGCCAGGTGCAGCTTCAGCTTGTCGAACGAAAGCAGGAAAAGATGATTTCCATCAATAGTGATCCATGGTGCGATCAGTGCAAATGCAGTGATGACAGCAAAAAACCAGTAGCGCTGGATACGGAAAGGGATCCACCCTTTTAAATACTCTTTTGTCGATTTTTTCTCGACGGCAGCTGTTTGACTCATACTTTTAACTCCTTAATGTTTTTATCTGAGTGGGGGCAGACGATCGTCGCTCTCACTTTCTCTTCCGCATCGGCGGGAATATCCAGTGTGACCAGACCTTTGGCCACATCTTTAAGTTCACGCGACTCGATATAGTCCTTTAAAGAACTGCGGCTCACTCCCATACGCCGTGCCATCGCACTGACGCTCATATCTTCACGTATATAACCGATTATCTGATCCAAATAAGGATCAAATTTCGATGAAGAACGGCTCCCTTTCGGACGGCCGATCATCTTTTTCTCTCTGCTCTCCATTACCTGACGCAACTGGTCAATAATACCTAAAACCAGCATAACATCACTTTTTTTATCGAGCACCACACCCGCATTGATCACATGAATGCGCATATTGTTTTTCAAAAGACAGGCAAGCATCTGTAGAAGATCTTGAATGTTACTGCTCAGTACCCATATATCAGGTATCAGCAGATCCCTGCCCTGGTTGCTTTTGAAAAACTTGACG
>CAZNQJ010000038.1:0-8907 GCA_964575205.1 uncultured Campylobacterales bacterium
ATACCTCTGTTCTTTTAACATGTAAGCTGCTGTCATATCGGACTTTCCTGATCTCTTTCGGAACCCTAATACACTAAGGATCGATGTTTGAACCAAGCCGTCCATGCTATTGTCCTTATGCTGTTTCTCATTCCGCTCTGCGCAATTGATATGATCGCGTCTGAACCTGCGGTTCCCATCCCTATGAGCGGTCCGGCTGGGAAAAACAGCTCTTTAAGTGCAGAAAGAAACCTGAGGATGGAAGGCAATGTTTCCGCCTATGATCTCAACGGTACAAGACCTTCCGATTATCCGATTGTGAACAACTGGTTTTATTATCGTGATTTTCTTGCAGGTATGGATACCGTTTATCACTATGGAACGGATGCCGTCATCGTGGTTGGTTCGGGTATCGATTACTATCTGTACCAGCTTCTAAGCGGTGATACGAACAGTACAGCGACTGCCGGAAAAGATCAGAACACCTCTGCCCTTTCGCAAAAAATCCAATCCGATAAGAGTAATAAAAGTGTAAAACCGGCTATTCCCTCACAAAATGAAAAAGCGGCGTTACCTCTGCAACTGGTTTCTCAAGACAAACACAAAGGTGAGCAGACCTATCTTCTTTCCGAGGCTTTTGCCGAAAAGACTGTCAATACCGACTTTTTAGACAGGACAAACAACAGCTACATCCGTCTGAGAGGCGGATACGCCTATGATTACAGGGGAGAAGGCAACTATATCTACAGTATAGATGCCCGTGTGATGATCCCGCGGACCCAAAGAAAATATCATCTGATCATCGGGGATGATACCAAGAACAGTTCGGACCTGTCAGTTAAGGGAACGAACACCGAGCTTGACAACAGTATCGCCTTGGGCATAAATAATCTATTCGGTCTGTTTGATCCAATTGAGAGCAAGATACGCTTCGGTTTTTCCGGTGCAACCAATCCTTACGGAAAAGTGGCACTGCGCTATGAGGCGCTTCTCGGTACCTGGCTGATGGTGCCGTCGCAGACATTTAGATACTCCCGGAATGATGCGTTTGACGAATGGACCAATCTGGACTTCAGGCGCAGGATTGCGGAGCAGACAATGTTCTCGTTGCTGTTTCAGCGTTCCACCATCACTCAAACAGAGGGTATGAACTACTTTATACAGCCCTCTGTGAGTTTCGAATTGGGCAAGTACGGCAACCTCGCCACCTATTTTGGCATCTATGGACGTACCAAAGATCAGCCGGAAGATCAAGACGGCTACAAACCAAAACGGGGCATCTACCGCTATGCTTTTGGTATTAACTGGAGCAAGCAGGCTTCACGTAAATATATTGTCTACAGAATACAGCCGATTCTATCCTATGATGACAAGTATGCTTTCAAACAAAACTACACTCTTCAGGCGCTGCTGGAGTTCTATTTCGGATTGCGGGATTAGCTTTTGTTTGATGTAAAGTATTGATTTGGGGTTTAAATAAGGGAAAATGCATATGGACGCGGGTAAATGAATGAAACCCGGCCAAACTTTGAACTTAAGGAGTGTGTAAATGAAAAACTCAACAATCTCAATCATTGAGGTAGTAAAATTATAAGATACTGAAGTTAACAATTTGTAAATATCACCATGGATAGTGGGTATAATTGCAGCATGCGATGGCGCGATATAAAACAGAAAAAAAACATTACCAGCTCTTCCAAAAAGCCTAAGGTCCTTTATGCAGGCTTTTGGAGCCGAACACTTGGCTTTATTACCGATCTCTTTATGATCGGTATTCCTATCACGATTGTGATCATCCTTTTTTTCGGATATGACCAGATCAACAGTGCCGGCTTCAGTGATGCCCTTTTACAGAACCAAAAGGCGCATGAGCAGGCACCCAATCCTCTTGCTTCCATAGTACAGCTGCTGCTCTTTATGACCAGCTATATCCTTTTCTGGAGAGTAGCCGGGCAGACCCCCGGAATGAAGATGGCCCATATCGAAGTGGTTGATTCGGCCACTTTCCGGACGGCTTCGTATCTGCAGCTGACTGCCAGGTTCTTCGGCTATTTCATATCGCTCTTTTTCTTCGGCTATCTTTGGGGGCTCTTTCGAAAAGACAAAAAAATGCTGCACGATCTGCTCAGCCGAACCGCCGTTATCTACAAAACTGTCTAAGAACCATGACAGCGCTGATCGCCATCTTTTATTTTTTCTATTTTGCGATTATCGCCATCTATGTCATTTTTATGCCAAAGGTGCTCTCTTTGGTGGGCTACAGCCCCTCAGAGATCGGCATCATCTTTGCAGCGGCGCCGCTCGTACGTTTTGCCATTCCCTTTCTCTTTTTAAAGGGGCTCAAACTTGATCGGGGGACCTTCAACGGCGCCCTTATACTGCTGCTGGTCTCGACGCTTGCGCTGTTTTTGACGCTGGAGAGTTTTTGGCCGCTGCTTTTTACCAATATCGCCATCGGCATCGGGCTGAGCCTCATTCTGCCCTATGTCGAAGTGATCGCGCTTTCAACGATCGGCAAAGAGTCCTACGGCCGGGTCCGCCTCTTTGGCTCCATCGGATTTATCCTGGTCGCACTTGTTTTGGTCAGATTTTCAGATACCCCGGCCACCGCAATCGGCTTTTTTCTTGCCGTGGTGGCATCAACCGTTCTCTTTGGCTACATCATCGCGCACAAAGAACATCGCAGCCCCCGGACGCCGAGCATCGAGGGGCAGCATCTCGATCTCTTGGGCCGCTGGCCGCTCTGGCTTGGGCTGATGCTGATGCAGGTGAGTTTCGGCCCCTTCTATAACTTCTTTACCATCTACGAGACGGAACACGGCATCTCCTTGGACACCACCGTCTATCTCTGGAGTTTCGGAGTGATCGCCGAGATCTTTCTCTTTTACTTTCAGGGGCCGCTGCTCAGACGCAACCTGCTTAAACTCATAGAGTTTTCCGTGAGCCTCACCGTTATCCGGTGGCTGCTGACCTATCTTTTTCCGGAGAACCTGCCTGCTCTTTTCTTTGCCCAGAGTCTGCATGCTTTCAGTTTTGCCCTCTTTCATACCGCAGCGATCAGTTACCTGTATGAACTCTACAGCGAACGGAAATTGGCCCAGCAGTTCTTTTTCGGTGTCTCTTACGGACTCGGGGGCTTTATCGGTGCGATCACTGCCGGCTATATCTACGAGTTTTGGCCTTCTCTGCTCTTTTTATATGCCGCAGTGATCGCTTTTGCAGCGCTCCTATCGATTCGGCTTAGCGCCAAACGTCCAACCGATTGAGGTGGTCTGCTTATAATCACGCTTATAGATACCGATCCCCGGTCTGCTGTCATAGGCATGCGAAAGTTCGATATTGACAAAAAGCTGCCCGTATATATAGATGAACAGTGAAGCGGCCTGGTTAAGGTAGTAATCGCTCCAGTCGTTTATCTTGGGCTGGTAGTAGACACCCAGTGAGACACGGGCATCCTTGCCGAACTTCTTGGTATAGGAGAGATAGCTGTTGACCCTTGTATTGTGTTCACTGGGATCGAGCTGCGTTGTATAGTTCAGATACTCATAATAGGCGCCCAGCCCGACATAGATACGTCCGAAAGAGTCCCTCTCGTAAAAGCGCCAGCGCAACCCGCCGCCGCCGAGCAATCTTCGCTTGATGCTGCGGAAGTCATCGCCTTCGTTCTGGATAAAAAGTTCCCAGTTCAGTGACGGTTTGTAAAGGGTATGAAGAAACCGGTAATGGGCATAGGCTTTGTTCTCGTTTTCCGTACCTGCAACCTGACCGTAGGCGTAGGAGAAGTCGAGCCAGGTCACATAGCTTCTGTTATTGTCATAGCTGATAGAGGCGCTAAGATCGTACTCATCCTTATCGGTATTGCCGCGTTGTGTATTATTCGACGCGGAGAACGTTCCTGCAACGCCCGGACGAAGGCCCACTTCATTGGGTGCGATCTGGACAACAGCAAGAAGAGAAGAGGTAAAAAAAAGTGTTAAGAAAAAAAAGAGTTTAAACATCGGTCCGCCTTACTAGAGTAAAGCGGCATTATATCGCTCCAAGCTTTTTACAGCTTGAGCCTTTTGGCGTTAAAAATCAGCGATAAGTGCGGCTAAAAACACACGGTCGGTGTAGGAGCGGATGTTATCGGCTTTGTTATTGGTGTAATCGACCGTATAGCTGACACCCAGTGACAGGAATCCGTTGAGCTTGCTCTCCAGAGCTGTTTTGGATTTGGCAAAATAGTTTGCAGAATCTGAGAACTCGCTGCGGTACATCAGATACTGAATGAACTTTGACGTCTCGGTTATCTTGTACGCATAATCCAACGAAGCCTGCCATGAGGCGTACTGGTTCGGGTTCTCTTCCGTCAACGTCTCATCCCGGTACTTATCCCAGGACCAGAGGATATTGGCCTGAAACTTCAGATCGTTCGGATCGCTTTTGAGCGCTGTCCAGATCGCACCCGGCCCGGTGTATGCCTGGTAGACATAGGTTGAGAACTTGTCCCCTTTTCCGCCTGCAAGGTAGTTGAAGGCCCACGTCTCGTTAAAGTTATAGTCGTAATTCAGCTCGGCATCCCATCGGTTTTTTGTTGCAGCCGTCTGATTCGTATCGAAATTTTTATTGGTGGAATAAAGAACATTGCCGACAAAACGGAGCCCGTTTTGGAAAAGCAGGTAATCCATCTTTAAATTGCCGGCGAGGTCCTGTGATTGGGTATTGCCGGCAGTATTGGTATACCCCACCTCGGCGTGCGTCTTCAGAACATTTTCATCGGCTGCCGACAGCCCTGTAAAGAGTCCGGCTGCAAGCAGGATTTTCATTGCATGTTTCATATTATTCTCCTTTATCCATATGTACATCCATCTGCGGGAACGGAATTGTTATATCAGCGGCATCGAGCGCATATTTCACCTCTTCGATGATCTCAAAGTAGGCACTCCAGTAATCCGCCGAGTTTACCCATGCCCGCACCGTAAAGTTTACACTGCTGTCACCCAGGCCGGTGACAGCGACCAGCGGCGCCGGATCACTCAGTGTGAGTCGGCTCTTTTCAATCACGCCGTACATCACCTCTTTGGCTTTTTTGATATCTGCACTGTAATCAATACCCACAACATGATCCACACGCCGCAGAGGCTTGGATGAGAAGTTGGTAATATTGCCGGCAGTGATCGCTGAATTCGGCACGATGATCATACGGTTGTCTACCGGACTGACCGTTGTCGTAAAGAGGCTGATCCTGTCGACGACACCCTCGGCACCGCCGGCATTGATGTAATCTCCCACCTTGAACGGGCGGAAGACCAAAATGACAACGGCGGAGCCGATATTAGAGAGCGTGCCAGAGAGTGCCAGACCGACAGCCAGGCCGGCGGCACCGAGGATGGCCATAAATGAGGTTGTCTGTATCCCCAGATTGCTCATCGCTGCCAGCAGGACAACCGCCATCAGACCATAATAAACAGTACTGCTGGCAAAGTCTATGAGCGTCGCTTCAACACTCTGGTGCTTCAACACTTTTTCAATCATATTGCGTAACGCATTCGCGACTGCTTTACCGATATAAAAGATGACAATGGCACCGATGATCTTCAGACCGTATTCAGCACCGTACTGAATCGCCATATCCCAATACTTCGTTACGTCCAGCTTTTCCATAGTGACCCCTCTGGCAAGATATATCGCTCTATCTTACCGTAAAAACGTCTAACCGTCACAAATTTATCACATTCTGGCCGTATCGTTTATCAGCTTCTCTCTCGGCGCATGCTCTCTATACGAAGTGATAACGCTTCATAAAAAGGGGTATTGCATGAGGTAAAAGCATCCAATAAAGGGCGGTATTTTTCATAATTTTTCCACGCTTTTGCGGCAGGACCCGGCCGGCCGCGTTTTGTCAGTTCAAATGAAACGGCCGCATTGATAAACCCTTTTATAAGCTTCATCTCCGGATCATCTTCAAACCGCCGGGGGAACCAGATGACCTCCAACGCCTCATGTGCATCATAAAACCGCTCCTCGTCCAGACAACAGAAAAACTGCTCCAGATACTCCGTATAGTCCCTACTCATCCTTGTGCTTTGGACGTTCGCAAGACGCTGTCCTGTCGGGCAGAAGCTGCATATTTTTGCGCCAGTAGCCGCGTCCGCCTCGCAGTGAAATACAGTGCTGTTTCGGAAATTTGGCGCGAAACTCCGCCAGACGCTCTTTCGTCGCTTTGCCCGTGTCGCAGTAGAAGACAAAGACGGAACCCTCCGGCTCATTTTGAAGTTCATGCGGGTTATAGAGCACCGTGTCGGCTTTTTCGATCGAAGAGAGAATCGTGTCGATCAACAGGACTTTGACCCCCTCTTTGCTCAAACGCTCTTTTTCGCGCAGAAACTCTTCCTGCGTCCACTCATCCGGGAATTGTTTATTCATGGTAAACTCAATTTTTTAAAAAATTTTATCCAAGCTTTCAAGAATCGGTACTTTGGTTTCAAGTTATCTCCAAAACTTCAGCCAGGGTACCTTCTTTCACATTTTTTCCGCTATTATTTCTCTATGTCAAAAAAGAAAAAATTCATCAAACTCAACCAGACGATCCGCCACTATTTCGGCGAAGACGGTTTTGATGCAGGGATCGAACGTGTTGATGAAGCGACACTGGTCGAACTTGCCCGAACCCTCGGCCTTGCGCCGGACAGCTACTCAAAAAAATCGCTGCTGCGCATCTTTCGCACCCTCTGGTCCGAGGCCGATATTGAACTGCGGCGGCACATCGTTGAGTTTTTCAAGGCCGACGGCAGGCTCTATCTGCCGACAACGCCCAACGCCGGCCATCCTGACCACAGCGACACGATCGATGAGCTGCTTGATGGCATTGATGTTACCGATGATGAGCGCATCGCACTGCATAGCGCTTTCAGTGACGTCCGCATCCGAAAGATCAACCTCTATAAACTGCAGAGCAAACTGGAACTGATCCGTTTTGAGCAGAAAAAAGAGCACATCGAGAGAGAAGCGCAGGGGCACTTCGACATTGAGGACAGATTCGAGTTCAACGCCTCTTTGGAGTACGACCTCTATGGCGAGACCTTTCGAAAGATACAGCCGCTGAAAACAAAGGTCTTCCCTTTTTCATTTCTTCAAGAGACGCCCGTAGAGCAGATCCTCACCGAGCTGGCCAAAGCAAAAACAGAGCTAACAACGCTAAAACAGAAGGAGCTCACCGCCTTCCTGCAGACCATTGCCAGGCCGCATCCCTATCTCTCCGGCGAAGAGATCGTAGCTGCCGTCAAAAGAGCGCAGCCGAACGAAGATGTCACCTTTGTCGCCTTGAGTGACGGGATCGTAGCAAGGATCATCGCACAGACCATCCCGCTGAACACGCTGTCGCAAACGATCACGGAGATGATCGTCACCGTCAATGCGGACTTTCAGCCGCCGCATGCGGAACGCCTTATTGCCTATGAGCTGCACCTTATCCTGCCAAAGAAAAAGACCCTTCAGACGATATGGAGAGGCGAGCCGCTTGACGTCTCTGAAAAGCTGCTTGCGGAAAAGAACGAGCATGAAACGTATTTTCTTCAGGAGTACGGGGCACTTATAGCCGGTGCAAAAGAGGCTGCCTCCTCGCTGCAGCTCAGCGACAGAGAGATCATCGACAGGATCCTGGAGTTTCTGATACCCCAGATCCACAGCGATCTGATTATCTCGAGAAAAACAGCCAAACGTGTTCTGGGCCATTTTAACGACTCCATACGCGATGCCCTGTTAAAACACCAGCGCCAACAGCTCCTTGCCCGTACCATCCGTGATTTTAAAAACCTTTTTCCGCTGGCAAGGGAGCTGCGCCGCAAGCTCATCCTGCACATCGGCCCGACCAACAGCGGCAAGACCTATCAGGCGATGAAGGCACTCGAGCGTGCCGATACAGGCTACTACCTTGCGCCGCTTCGTCTTTTGGCGCTGGAGGGGTATGAAGAGCTGAAGAAAGCGGGCGTTGCAAGCTCATTGATCACGGGAGAGGAGCAGCTTCTGGACGAAGAGGCCACCCACATCTCCTCCACGATAGAGATGCTCAACTTCGAAACGGACGTGGATGTCTGTGTCATCGATGAAGTGCAGATGATCGACGACCGCGACCGGGGCTGGGCCTGGGCCAACGGCATCATAGGCGCACCCGCGAAGACCGTTATCATGACGGGGTCTTCCAATGTCAGAGAGGCTGTCATCGCCCTGGCAGAATATCTTAACGAACCTCTTGAGATCATCGAATTTGAACGCAAGAATCCCTTGGAACTCCTCGCGCATGCGACACCGATCAGCGAGATCAAAGCGGCAACGGCCGTCATCGCCTTCTCCCGCGCCAACGTACTAAGGCTCAAACAGCAGCTCTCGAAAAACTACCGCGTCAGCGTCGTCTACGGCAATCTCTCTCCCGAAGTACGCCGTGAAGAGGCCCGCCGTTTCCGCGAAGGGGAGACTGAGGTACTTGTGGCAACCGATGCGATCGCCATGGGGCTGAACCTGCCTATCAAAACCATTCTCTTCTCCCAGGGTGAAAAGTTTGACGGGGTAAGCCAGCGCCCGCTGATCCCCTCCGAGATCCATCAGATAGCCGGGCGTGCAGGACGCTACGGCCTGCACGAGAAAGGCTACGTCGGCTCCCTACGCCCCGAGGTGCTTGTACATCTTAAAAAGACCTTCCATGAACCGGCCCCGATGATCGGGATCCCCTTTAACGTCATGGCAAACCTCGACCATATCAAACTTGTCGGCGGTATCCTGGAAGAGAACGCTCTGGCGGAGATCCTGAGATTCTTTGTCAAAAACATGAAGTTCAACGGTCCCTTCCGCGCCGCCAACCTTGAAGATATGCTCGAAGCCGCACAGATGGTCGACCGATACCAGCTTGATCTCGCCACCAAGTTTCATCTTGCCTGCGCCCCCTTGTCTCTG
>CAZNQJ010000039.1:0-8879 GCA_964575205.1 uncultured Campylobacterales bacterium
TTCGCTTGCGGCTCAGGGGCTCTCCATTTTCGGGGACCACCAGGACGTGATGGGTGTCCGCCAGACCGGATTTGCCCTTTTGGCTTCCAACTCGGTGCAGGAAGCACACGATTTCGCCCTGATCTCCCAGGCGGCGACGCTGCATGGACGTATTCCGTTTATCCATTTTTTTGACGGCTTCCGAACCTCTCACGAGGTGAGCCGTATCGAAAAAATCGCCGATGACGTACTCAAAGCGATGATCACTCCCGAGCTGATCAAAGCGCACCGAAAGCGGGGCATGACACCGGATTTGCCGGTGCTGCGGGGTACATCGCAAAATCCCGATGTCTATTTTCAGGGGCGCGAAAGTGTCAACAGTTACTATCTGGCGCTGCCGAAGATTTTGCAGGAGCAGATGGATGCTTTCGCCGCACTGACAGGAAGAGCGTACCGGCTTTTTGACTATATCGGTGCGGTGGATGCGGAACGGGTTATCGTTCTGATGGGATCAGGTGCCGAAGCGGTCGAAGAGAGTGTGCTCTATCTGAACGCTCAGGGTGAAAAAGTGGGGATGATAAAAGTACGGCTTGCGCTGCCGTTCGCCGTTGACTCTTTTATCGAGGCACTTCCGAACTCGGTCAAAGCGATTGCGGTACTTGATCGGACAAAAGAGCCGGGCAGTCTCGGCGAACCGCTCTATCACGATATCGTTACGGCACTGTTCGAACATCGCTCAAACCTTCCGTTCGCGATGCCCGATATCATCGGCGGACGCTACGGGCTTTCGTCCAAAGAGTTTACCCCTTCGATGATCCTTGCGATATTCAGAGAACTTGCAAAAGAGTCGCCGAAAAATCACTTCACGATCGGCATTGATGATGACGTCACTTTCACGTCGCTCACGTACGACCATGAATTTATTTTAGAGAACGCCGACCAGTTCCAGGCCGTCTTTTACGGATTGGGCTCGGACGGTACCGTAGGGGCGAACAAAAATACGATCAAGATCATCGGTACCGAAACCGATCATTATGCGCAGGGCTATTTTGTCTACGATTCGAAAAAATCGGGCTCGATGACCACCTCGCATCTGCGCTTCGGCACCGAACCGATCAGATCGAGCTATCTGATACAAAAGGCCGACTTCGTGGGGATACATCAGGCGGTATTCCTCGAAAAACTGGACCTGCTTGAAGTAGCCAAACCCGGTGCGGTCTTTTTGCTCAATACGCCGTTTGCGGGGGATGAGGCGTGGCGACGCCTGCCGCGTGCAACGCAGCAGCAGATCATAGCCAAAGGGCTGAAGTTTTATGCGATCGACGCCTACAGCGTGGCAAAGGCCGGCAACATGGGCGCCCGGATCAACACCATCATGCAGACCTGTTTCTTTGCCATCAGCGGCATTCTTCCGCGGGATGAAGCGATTGAGAAGATCAAAAAATCGATCCAGAAAAGCTACGGGAACAAGGGGGACCTGATCGTACAGATGAACTTCGCGGTAGTGGACAATACCCTTGAGAACCTCTTTGAAGTGACTGTGCCTGCACAGGTCGAGAGCACGCAGGAACTTGAACCGGTGCTCAAGGGAGAAATGAGCCGGTTTGTTGCCGAAGTGATCGGTACGATCACCGCCTACAGAGGGGATGAACTTTCGGTATCACAGATCCCCGATGACGGGACGTGGCCGACAGGGACGACGCAATACGAAAAGCGCAACATTGCCCATGATGTTCCGGTGTGGGATGCCGACACCTGTATTCAGTGCAACAAATGTGTCTCGGCCTGTCCACACTCCGTTATCCGATCGAATGTTTTTGACGTGTCGTTTATGCAGGAGGCGCCGGAAGGGTTTGTCGGCAAGTTGGCCAAAGGGAAAAAATTCGGTGAGAACGAGCGTTTCAACATCACGGTCTCCGTCGAGGACTGTACCGGCTGTGCGCTCTGTGTCGAAGTGTGCCCGGCCAAAAACAAATCGCAGACCAACCTCAAAGCGATCAATATGACCCCGCTTGCGCCGATCAAAGAGATGGGTGTCGCGCAGTGGGACTATTTTCTCTCGCTGCCCAAGATCGAGCGATCGAAACTCGACCACGACAATCTCAAAGAGTCGCAGTTCCTCGAACCGCTGTTCGAATTCAGCGGCGCTTGCCCCGGGTGCGGCGAGACCCCCTACATCAAACTGGCCTCACAGCTTTTCGGCGACCGGATGGTGATCGCCAACGCTACCGGGTGCAGCTCGATATACGGGGGGAACCTCCCAACGACCCCATGGCGCAAAAACGATCAGGGACGCGGGCCGGCGTGGTCGAATTCACTCTTTGAGGACAATGCGGAGTTCGGGCTCGGGTTCCGCCTCGCCATCGACAACCATACCGATCGTGCGCGGGGGCTGCTTGAAGGGCTGAAAGAGAGCCTTGACGGCAGTCTCGTCGAGGCGATACTGGATGCCCCGCAGCATGACGAGATGCAGATCAATCAACAGCGGGAACGGGTCGAGAGCCTTAAAACAGCCCTTGCGAAACTCGAAAGTGACGAAGCGAAGAGCCTGCTGGAAGCGGCTGACTACCTGGTCAAAAAATCGCTCTGGATCATCGGAGGCGACGGCTGGGCCTATGATATCGGCTACGGCGGGCTCGATCATGTGCTCGCCAGCGGCAAGAATGTCAATATTCTGGTCCTCGACACCCAGGTCTACTCCAACACCGGCGGCCAGCAGTCCAAAGCGACCTTTACCGGTGCGGTGGCAAAATTCGCTGCAGGGGGGAAAGCCGGGCTGCCGAAGGACCTTGCCGCGATGGCGATCAACTATGAGAATGTCTATGTCGCGAAGGTCGCGATGGGCGCAAACGACCAGGCGACGGTGAAAGCGTTTATCGAAGCCGAACGCTATGACGGCCCTTCGATCATCATCGCCTATTCGCACTGCGTGGCGCACGGCTACGATCTGAAATACGGTTTCGATCAGCAGAAACGGGCTGTCGACAGCGGTCTCTGGCCGATATTCCGGTTCAACCCCGACAGGATCAAAGAGGGGGAGAACCCGATGAACCTCGATTACAAGGGGCCGAAGATCGATGTCAAAGATTTCATGTACCGCGAGACCCGTTTTAAAATGGTCGAGAAGATGAACGGCGAAGCTGCAGGAACTTACCTTGAGACAGCGGCACATACGGCGCAATCGCTCTATAAACGGTATCAAAACCTGCATGAACGGTACGAACCGACACAAGAGGAGGCTTGACAATGGAACTTACAACCGCTTTTTTAGGACTGCAACTGAAAAATCCCCTTATCGCCAGCGCTTCGCCGCTGACGGCATCGCTCAAAAGCATCAAAAAGCTTGAAGAGAGCGGCATCGCCGCAGTGATCATGCATTCGCTTTTCGAAGAGGAGATCAACCATGAGATCCGGCAGATCGACCATTTTCTGCATATTCATAACGACTCGTATGCCGAAGCGACCACCTATCTGCCCGTCGAGGTCGAATTTGACAATATGAACGCCGAACAGTACCTCGAGGAGATCATGCGGGTTAAAACATCCGTTGAGATCCCGGTCATTGCCAGCCTCAACGGTGTCTCGCCGGGGGGATGGGTGAAATATGCCAAAAAATTACAGGAAGCGGGTGCCGATGCGCTGGAGCTCAACATCACCTATATACCTACCTCGATGGAGATGGAGGGGCACACGGTAGAGCAGATGTATGTCGATACGGTCGCAATGGTGAAAAAGAGTGTCTCCATCCCCCTCAACGTCAAAATGAACGCCTACTTCTCAAGCCCGGCCAATATGGCCAAACGGTTTGTCGAAGCGGGGGCGGGCGGTCTGACGATTTTTGACAACCCGACGCGGGTCGATGTCGACCTGGAACTCCTGACATCCCTGCGCCTTGCCAATATCACCAGCTCTGCAAATCTGAGCGAGACGCTACGGTGGTGTGCGATACTCTATAAAAAACTTCCCTGTTCACTCTGTGCCAACACGGGGATACACAGTGGTGAAGATGTCCTCAAGGCAGTGATGAGCGGGGCGGACGCCGCGGCGCTGGCTTCGGTCCTTCTGATCAAGGGGGAATCGGAAGTCGCAACGATACTGAGTGAGATCACCGAATGGATGGAGAAACATGAATATGAGTCGATCTCCCAGATGAAGGGGAGCATATCACTGGCCCACAGCGACAACCCCTCCGCTTTTGAGCGCAACTCCTATATGCACGCCTTGCAGCACTACCGCCGTTAAAACGGTACACAGTGCGGATTATCCTGGGATATGATCGGCGGTCGAAACGTTCTGGATGACTGTAAACACCGCATCAGACTCTGGGATGCGCGACTGTCTTGAAGGGGAATTTCCCTCTATCGCTTGGACCATGCAGGGTTTTCAGAGCCACCCTGTTATAATAAGCGAACTAAAATATGGGATCCTGCATCGATGTTAGCCAGTGAAATAAGCTCTCTTCTTACCGACAAAAAAAAGCTTTTGGCAGAGGTCTATTTTGAGCTGCAGGCATACTTTGAGTCCAAATACGGCAAAGATACCGTCATCTTCATGGAGATCGGTACTTTTTTCGAGGTCTACGAGGTCAACAATGATGATCTTCAGATCGGCAAGGCCAAAGAGATGGCCGAACTGCTCAACATCCAGCTTACGAAGAAAAATAAAAGCATCGTCGAGAACAGTGTCAAAAACCCCCTTCTGGCAGGGGTCCCGGCCGTCTCGTTCGAACGTTACCTTGCGCGCCTGATACAGGAGAAGAAATATACCGCGATCGTCATCCGCCAAAAAGGAGTGCCGCCCAAGGTCAGCCGCTATGTCTCGCAGATCATCTCCCCGGGTACCAATTTCGACTACATGACGGACAACGAGGAGAACTATATCGCCTCGCTGATCATCGACCAGCACAAAGAGATCTACTCCGTCGGCTACAGCGCTATCGACGTGACGACGGGGAAGACCTGGCTGTATGAGGCACACGGAACCTCCGAAGACCAGAGCTTCGCCCTTGACGAGATCTTCAACCTGCTCAATGTCCACAAGACCTCCGAGGTCGTCATCACTTTCTTGGAAGGGGTGAAGAACCAGAAAGAGGTGCTGCGCTACCTCGAGATCGCAGACCGTTTCCACTACAGCGTCAACAATGAACGCCACAAGATCGCCTATCAGAACGAGCTTTTTCAGAATGTCTACAACATCCAGTCCCTGCTCTCGCCGATAGAGCATCTGGACCTCGAGCGCTCCCCGATGATCTCGGAGGCCTTGGCAATCCTGGTCCATTTCGTCATCGAACATGACTACCATATCATCCAGAAGCTCTACCGCCCGCAGCTCATCGACAACAAGCGCTATATGTATCTCGGCAACAATGCCCTGGAGCAGCTGGGCATCATCTCCAAAGACCGCGACGAGATGACGCTTTTCAAACTGATGGACAAATCGTGCACGGCGATCGGCAAGCGGCTCTTAAAAGAGCGTCTGCTCAACCCGCTGCTTGACAGCGAGGAGCTGACCCGCCGCTACAATCTGATCGACAAGGTCAACACCCACACCCGCACGCTGGATGAGACGCTGCGGGGCATCTACGATCTTGAACGCCTTGCACGGCGCATCAGCCTGGGGCGCCTGCACCCCTTCGAGATGAACTATGTCCACGAGTCGCTGACGGGTGTGCAGGCGCTGATGAACTATATCAAAAAGCACAAGATCCAGAAGACCCCGTTCTCCGAGCAGGAGATCAGCGAGTTCCTCCGCGATATCAGCAAGAGCGTCGACCTTGAAACCTCGCGCCGTTTCACGATGGCGACGATCGACGAGAACTTTCTGATGCGGGGCGTGGATGCGGGCATCGACACCCTGGTCGATGAGAACGCACGCATGCTGCAGACCTTCAAGATCATCATGGTGCGCATCGAGGAGATGCTCGCGCGCGTGACAACTTCCGGCGGCGGATCGTACGTGAGTCTGGGGCTTCTGGAAAAAGAGGGTTACTATATCACGTTGAGCAAAAACCGCTGGTCGATGATCGAGAAGCTCTTCAGAGAGGAGAAGATCGAGATACCCGGACTGACTGTCGACTTTGGTGACTTCAGTGTCAAGAAACTGACCAACAGTGTCAAGATCACCTCCGAGCTGACCGATCAGCTCTCCGACAGGATCATGCGCAACCGCCTCAAGATCGTCGCTTTGGCCAAAGAGCGCTTCATCAGTCTGCAGGGGCTCTTTGAACGCCGCTACACCATTCTTCTGGAGCGCATCATCCTTTATGTCGCAGATCTTGATGTGGCCGTCAGCTCGGCGAAAGTGGCGGCGCAGTACAACTACGCCCGTCCGACGATCGTCGAGGTGCGTGATGACGAGAACTTCATGCAGGTCATGGCGCTTCGCCACCCCCTCATCGAGATACAGGAGCGCCAGGGCATCTACGTCCCCAACGATATCGTGATGGGAACACGGGACTATCTTGACCTGCCGTATCCCAAGACGGTGATGCTCGATGTCCGCGTCCATGACGGCCACGACATCAACGGGGTGCTGCTCTACGGCATCAACTCAAGCGGGAAGTCCTCCCTGATGAAGAGCATCGGTATTGCCGTCCTCCTTGCGCAATCGGGCTTTTACGTGCCGGCCAACGCGATGAAATTCTCGCTTTTCGACTCGATCTTTACCCGCATCGTCTCCAAGGACAACCTCGCCAAAGGGCTCTCGACCTTTGCGGTGGAGATGCTGGAGCTCAAAAACATCTTTAAACGCGCCTCGCAGCACTCGCTGGTCCTGGGTGACGAGATATCGCACGGTACGGAGACGCTTTCGGGCGTCTCTATCGTTGCCAGCGCGATCATGAAGCTGACAAAGCTGCGTTCGATCTTTCTGTTTGCCACCCACCTCCATCAGCTCGCAACGATGCCGGAGATCAAAAAACTCAAAAATGTGGTCGATCTTCACCTGAGCGTGGTCTATGACGAAGCACTGGACAAGCTCCTCTTCAACCGCATCCTGCAGTCAGGCAGCGGCAGTTCGGTCTACGGGCTGGAGTTCGCGAAATCGCTGCATATGGACGATGAGTTCCTGAGCAATGCGAACAAGATCCGAAAACGCCTCTCCAATGACTTTGACGAGCTTGAACTCCTGGTCAAGAAGCGCACTTCGAAGTACAACAGAGAGCTCTATGTGACCAAGTGTGTCATCTGCGGGGCCGTGGCCGAAGATGTGCACCATATCGCCCATCAGTCGGTGGCCGACAACAGCGGGTTTATCGGCCACTTCCATCAGGATCACCGAAGCAACCTCGTGCCCCTCTGCAGAGAGCACCACCGGGAGATCCATGACGGCAAGATCAGGGTCAAGGGCTTCGTCATGACCTCAAAAGGGCTGGAGCTCGATTATGAAGAGCAGCTCTCCAAGGAGAAACAGGCCGCGGCCGAGCCCGAGATCAACACCGCCGAAGAAGATGAAGATAAGAGCAGTCTGGGCGGTTGGGAGTAACCCTGTTTTGTTGATACAACTGTCAAAGCAATTGGGGCCCTGTCGAAAAATGCGTTAGGAAAATTGCGGAAGGTAGGCATGTAGATGTGATAAATAGTTCTATCTGTTTCTGTAAGCTACTATAAAAGCTAAAATAAGGAGATCGCTCAGCCTGGTGTTAGTGAGCCCTTATCAGACTTTACATTACTTGTTAAAGTATGGGGTGATCAACTCTATCCATTGGCTGACACGTTCATAGGTGAGTTCATTTTGGTTGTCTTGATCAACTCCTAAACCAACAAACTCTTCATCTCTTACAGCAGTGGACCCACTGAAGTCATACCCGTCAGTTGGCCATGAACCGACAACAGTCGCTCCACTTTCGACAACTTTATCATAGATAGTCCCCATCGCATCCAAAAAGCTGTCACAATAATTTTCTTGATCGCCGAGACCAAAGATCGCAACCGTTTTGTTGAGTAGGTTCTCCTCGTTCAAGTTGGCAAGATAGTCTTCCCAGTCATCTTGCAGGTCGCCCTCTCCCCATGTCGAAACACCAAAGATGAGCAGATCATACTCTTTCATTGCGTTATCAACACAATCACTTATATTTTTCAGATCAATATCAAAAGTTGACATCTTCTCTTTTATTAATTTCGCCGTCTCTTCCGTATTACCGGTCGAACTGGCATAAAACAGGCCTATTTTCGGCATCTGTTTCTCTCCCTGTTTGAAAATGTAAATGAATATGGAATTATCTTTAACTCCTGAGACAACTCTCCCCTGAGTGTAATATGGCGTTGAAAGCCGTCTGTCTTTGGATAAACCAGATAGCATTGGTCGATATCCTCATTTTTGAGTTGTGAAAAACCGTCATTTATATCACGATGATTCTGTTGCAGACGTTTTGGATTTATATGTTTCCATCTTGGATGAAGTCTAGTCGTCACCCCGTTTTGTGAAATATGGATATACGGAGTGTCCAAAGAGACGGTCTTATTTTCCTCTTTTTTTATCCGATTAAATACTGTTCTTGTGAATATCTCATTCAGATCAAGCATCATCTCAATATCTTTGCCGTTAAAAACAAGTTGGATAAGATCGATACAAGGATGCGCATAGGCATATAACATCTTAAAATACGGATTAATATGAAGCGACTTCGTCATATATCTCATCTTATGATTTTTACTCTGTTTGAAGTATTGGTTTATCAAAAGAGAATCTTCTCTATAGATGTGAACTATCTTTTGTGATTTTTCTGGTCTAAATCTATAAAACTGAAAAAATGACATAATTTTGTCTTCAAATATACACAGTAAGTTTTGCTCAAAAATATAAGAATTTTTTAAATCAATTTGTGTTTGCTTAGATAAATATTGATTTATCATACTACAAAACATTTTACGCTGACAGGTAATTTTTTCAACTTTATAAGT
>CAZNQJ010000040.1:0-8797 GCA_964575205.1 uncultured Campylobacterales bacterium
CTCGGTGTGCCAGCCAGGGCGCCCTTTTCCGAAGGGCGAATCAAAGGTAACGGTGCCGTCGCTGTCCGATTTCCAGAGGGCGAAATCGGCCGGGTTGCGTTTTTCGCTCGAGCTCTCAACGCGGCTCTCTCTGTCGTCTTCGTTCTGTTTGTGGTTGGAGATGCTGAGATACTCCCGGTCGCTTGCCGTGTCGAAATAGACGTCGCCGCTGGCAGTCCGGTAGGCATGGCCGCTGTCGATCAGTTTCTGGATCAGTTCGAACATGGCCTCGAGTGACTCGGTCGCTTTGGGCTCGATGGTCGGGCGTTCGATGCCGAGCGCCGCCATGTCGCGGTGGTAGGCTTCGGTGTAGGTGTCGGTGATCTCGCTGATGGTCAGCTTCTGTTCGGCCGCTTTTTTGATGATCTTGTCGTCGATGTCGGTGATGTTCCTGGCGTAGACGACCTTGTAGCCGTTGGCCTCCAGCACGCGGCGCAGCAGGTCAAAGACCAGGGCACTTTTGGCGTGGCCGAGGTGGGCGTCGTCGTAGACGGTCGGACCGCAGACATAGAGGGTGACACGTTCGGGGTCGAGGGGGATGAACTCTCTTTTTGTCTTGGCGACGGAATCAAAGATATACATGAATAAGTTCCTTGGCGAGAAGTAGAAGTAGGGTGAAAACAGCGGCGCTCAGCAGCAGGAGCACTGTTTTTTTGAGCGAGATTATAGCCAAAAACTCAGCCCTGCTGAAGGTACGCGCCGTGGCGAAGAAGCCGACAAAGCCGCTGATAGTGCTCGCAAGAGCAAGACCTACGCCGCCGAGCGGTGTGATAAGGGCAAGCGAGAAGACGATGTTCGTCCCCAGCGTCAGGGTGGCGATCTTGGCCGCTTTCATCTGCTGCTGCTGGGCGTATAACCAGAGGATGAGCAGCTTGTTGAGCCCGAAGGGGAGCAGGCCGATCATGTACATCTGCAAGATGGCGGAGGTGTTGAGGGTGTCCTGGTGGCTGAAGGCGCCGCGCTCAAAGAGCAGTTGGGTGATCTCCTCGCTGAGTACAAAGCCGCCGAGGGTACTGAACATCAGGATGAAGGCCAGAAACCAGAAGGCCCTGTGCATGTAGGCAAGTGCCTCCGTATGTTTGCCGTTTTTAAGGAAACGTGACACCCGCGGGAAGAGGGCGATGGAGGTGGCGATGGCAAACAGCGCGAGCGGCAGCTGGAAGATGCGGTTGGAGTAGTACATATAAGAGATGACGCCCGTGGAGAGGAAACTGGCAAGCCAGGTGTCCAGAAAGGCGGAGAACTGCGCGGTGGAGTTCCCCCAGATGGCAGGGAAGAATTGGCGGTTGAAGTTCTTCGTCTCCTCCTTGATCCTGAGCGCCTTGACCTTGAAGTATTTGACCCCGCCGAAGAGGAGTTTGTCGAGACCGACGCGCTGCACGGCGACAAGGTGCACCAGCAGCTGGAGCAGCCCCCCGGCGACGACGCCGTAGCTCAGGTAGGTGACGATGGTCGCGTCACTCTCTCCTTTTGAGAGCAGAAGGGCAACGATCAATGCGATGTTGAGCAGTCCCGTGGCAAAAGCGGTGGTGGCAAAATGGTGACGGTACTGCAAAAAGGTGCTCAAAAAGGTGACGGCAAAGATGAACGGAAGATAGAAAAAGTTGATCGCGACATAGGGCGCCGCCAGGGTGATCGTCGCTTCGTCAAAACCGACGGCAATGGCGATGGTGGCCGCCTCGGGAAAGAGGTTGACCGCCAGGGTGATGAGGGCGATCACCATAAAAAAGAGGCTGAAGATGTGGATCGAGAAGACGGCCTTGTTCCTTGATCGCGTGAAGGCGGGAATAAAGGACTGGGTAAAGGCCCCCTCCGCAAAGATACGGCGAAAGAGATTGGGGAGCTTGAAGGCGATAAAAAAGATGTCGCTGTAGACGTTCGCACCCAGAATTGAGGCGGTCATGAGGTCGCGGGCAAAACCCAAAATGCGCGAGAAAAGGATGCCGAAACTGTTGGTGAAGATATGTCTAAACATCATTGCCTGCACAGCGAGAAAGGTTGGGATAAAAAAAAGTATTTAATGATCTTGCACACTGTTTGATTGTCAGGCCTTAGGGAAGTTTACGTTATTTTAACCCATCTTAGATTAAAATGTATCTTCTATTTTTTAAAGCTGGATATAAGACGGTTTTGCAGACAGCGCGGTGCGCTTTGTGTAGAACTGTTGCAAAGGGCAGGGATGATCGTGGAAACCGAAGGATATCTCAATAAAAAAGTGGGTGAACCACACTTTGACTTGAGTAAAGTAGACAAGATGGAACTTCTATGATCGTAGGAATAGAGGGAACAATCGAGCACAAAGAGCCGACTTTTGTGCATGTGAACGTCAACGGCCTCATCTATGAGGTCTTCATCTCGCTGCAGAGCTATGCGGCGATCACAAAAGAGCGGGTGAAGCTGCACACCTCGCACGTCATCCGTGAAGATGCGCAGCTGCTTTACGGCTTTATCGAAAAGAGCGAAAAGCTCCTCTTTGAACGCCTTGTGAAGATCTCGGGCGTGGGACCGAAGGTGGCAATGGCGATCTGTTCGAGCTTCTCTTCGGGGCAGTTCGGCGAGGTCATCGCGCTCAGTAACATCAACGCGCTCAAAAGGGTGCCGGGTGTCGGACCCAAAAGCGCCGGGCGCATCCTGGTGGAACTTAACGGTTTTGACACGGTGCTGCTTGAGCAGAGCGCCTCGGCCAACCCCGCATCAAACGAGGCGAAGATGGCGCTTGAGAGCCTTGGCTTTAAAAAAGAGCAGATCGCCAAGGTCTTGAGCAGCTGCAGCGCAACCGATACCGCCGGCTTGGTCAAAGAAGCCTTGAAACAACTACAAAAACTCTAAAGGACTACGGTGAAATTAGCAATACTTTTTGGCGGTGCCAGTTACGAACATGAGATCAGCATCGTCAGTGCGATCACGGTCAAGGACAAACTCAAAAACTTTGAACTCTCTTTTATCTTCTGCGACCAGGACCACCGCTTCTACAAAATCGAAGCCAAAGATATGATGGCCAAGACCTTTGCCTCCGGTGCCCACAGGAAGATGCCGCAGCTCTCACTGGAGGTCGGTGCTTTCAGCCACAAGAAAATGTTCGGCAGCGAACGTCTGACGATGCCGGTGCTGAACCTTATCCACGGTGCGGACGGCGAAGACGGCACCATCGCCTCGCTTCTGGACTTTTACGAGATCGACTATATCGGGCCGCGCCCTGCCGCTTCGATGTTCAGTTTTGACAAGATGCACACCAAATGGTTCGCCGATGCGATCGGCGTAAAGACGGTTGCCTATGAGCGCCTGAACGTCAATGACCCACGCGAGATCAAGACAGCCCTTCCGTTCATCATCAAACCGGCCCGTCTTGGAAGTTCCATCGGGGTCAGCGTCATCAAAGAGGCGTCGCAGATCGAATACGCGCTCGACGTCGCTTTCGAGTTTGACGACAACCTTATCATCGAGCCTTTTATCGACGGGGTCAAAGAGTACAACCTGGCAGGCTACGCTGCCAACGGCGGCATTCACTTCTCCATCGTCGAAGAGCCGCAGAAAAACGAGTTCCTGGACTTTGACAAAAAATATCTCGACTTCTCCCGCTCTTCGACGGTGAGCGAGGCGCCGATAGACAATGCCCTGGTCGAAAAGCTTGAAAATGCCTTTGCAAAGATCTATACAAATATGTTTGAAGGGGCCCTGATCCGCTGTGACTTCTTTGTGGTCGAGGGTGAAGTGCTGCTTAACGAGATCAACCCGATCCCGGGTTCGATGGCAAACTACCTTTTTGCCGATTTCCAGGGTGGCATCAATGCACTGCTGGCAAACCTGCCGAAAAAGCGCCGTCCTCAGGTGAACTATCAGTATATCCACTCCATCAATCAAGCAAAAGGGAAGTAAACGTGGCCATCAAATCGATCCAGTACAAACATCAGACCTTCCAGATCTCGTATGAGATCCTTCATCCCGAGAAGAGCAAACCGCTCATTTTCCTGCACGGATGGGGTTCCAACAAAGAGCTGATGAAGCAGTCGTTTGAAAAGACGATGGATACCTTCCGTCATGTCTATATCGATCTGCCGGGTTTTGGCAACAGTACCTGCAACGTTCCTCTCGAAACCGAGGACTATGCCAATATCCTTGATCTTTTTCTGGCCCAGATCAATGCCAACCAGGAACATATGATTCTGGGGCACTCTTTCGGCGGCAAGGTGGCCCTGCTGCTTAATCCGAAGATCCTGATACTGGTAGGCAGTTCGGGGATCCCTGTGCCGAAACCGCTGAAGATCAAGGCGAAGATCGCACTGTTCAAGATGCTTAAATTTCTCGGCTTCTCGAAACTGCGTTCGTTTTTCGTCGCGGAAGATGCCAAAAAACTGAATGCGATCATGTATCAGACCTTCAAAAATGTGGTCAATGAGGACCTGACATCGGCGTTTAAAGCGTACAGCGGCAAAGCACTGCTCTGCTGGGGAAGAGACGACACGGCGACACCGCTCTATACGGCAAAGAAGATCGGCAAACTGATCGCCGACTCCCGCCTCGTGGTCTATAACGGCGACCACTACTTTTTTATGAAACAGGCCGGAGCCGTAGCCAGAGAGATCGAGACGACTGTACTCGCATCCCTGCAGAGCAAGGCGGAGTAGATGGAGATTGCAATGCTTCTGGCCAATCTTCTCTTTGTGATGGCGCTGGGCTTCTACCTCATAACAAACCTGCAGTGGTACGACTACAAGATAGGCAGGGTGGTGCTCAAACATCACAAACCGCTCTGGCATTTCACCCTTTTTGTCTTCCCTTTTATTCTCTACTACATTGCGGCGCACTACTTTCTTGTCATCCTTGCGTTTTATCTTCCGGCTCTGGGTTTCTGGTACTACAAACTCGATAAGAAGCTGGTCTTTACCTGGCGGGTCAAGCGCTTTTTGATCCTGCTCTTTTCGTTGACGCTCTTTATCGACATCATCACGGCGATGAAGTCGGAAGAGGGGCACTACTTTGTCTTTCTGCCGCTTCTGCTGGCCTACCTCGGCAGCAGGACCATAGAGAACTATCTCTTTATGACCTACAAGCGAGAGGCGCAGAAGAGACTGATGGCGAGAAAAGAGCTCAAGATCGTCTGTGTCACCGGCAGCTACGGCAAGACGAGCATGAAGAACTTTATCGCCCAGGTGCTTTCGAAAAAGTACAGGGTCTACGCCACACCGCGCAGTGTCAATACGATTGCCGGCCTGGTGCGTGACGTCAATATGGCGCTGCCGGATGACTGCGAGGTCTATGTCTGCGAAGCGGGCGCACGTCTGCGCGGCGATATCTACACCATCGCGCAGTTTCTGAACCCGCACATCGTTGTGGTCGGCAAGGTCGGCCCGCAGCACATGGAGTATTTCAAGACGCTCGAAAACATCCAGCGTACGAAGATGGAGATCATCCACTCTGAACGTCTGCAAAAAGCTTTTGTCCACAACTCGGTGACGGCTGAAGTGCATGAGAAAGTGGAATTTTTCGGAGAGGGCGTCAGCAGTGTCGAGGCGACACTTGAGGGGCTCTCCTTTGATATGCAGCTGCACGATGAAGTGCTTCATCTCGAGACAAAGATCCTGGGCGCTTTTAACACGATCAACCTTGAGGCGACGGTTCTGGTCGCCGATGCTTTGGGGCTAACGGGCAGCGAGATCCAAAAAGGGGTGGGCGAACTCAAGAGTGTCGAACACCGCCTCCAGCGTATCGACGCCGGCGGCAAGATCATTCTCGATGACGGCTACAACGGCAATATCGACGGGATGCTGGAGGGGATACGACTTCTTTCGCTGCACCCGGGGCGCAAGGTAATCGTCACGCCGGGACTGGTTGAAAGCACGAAAGAGCTCAACCTGGAGCTGTGCGAGGCGATCAACCGGGTCTGCGATGTCGCCATAATCACCGGCAAGCTCAATGCTGATCTGTTTGAGAAGCACCTCAGTGTCGCTGAAAAGATCATGCTCGGCGATAAAAGTCAGCTGGTCAAGGTCCTTGGCGAACGTACCAGAGCCGGCGATATCATCCTCTTTGCCAACGACGCACCGAATTTCATCTGATGATCGATACAGCATTTGCTCTTAAAAAAATATTCGGAGCGCTCTTCGCGCCCATGTCTATCGGCCTTTTTGTTGCTGCCGCGGGTCTGTACGCACTCTACAGCGGCCGTCTGAAAATCGCCAAAATTCTCCTTCCTCTCTCTTTTGGCTGGATCTTTCTTCTGAGCTACGATCCGGTGAGCTATCTGCTGCTTAAACCGCTGGAACGGCAATATCCGGCCCTTCTCGAGACCCCGCAGAATATCAGGTATGTTCTGGTTCTCGGCAGCGGGCACAAAAGCGACGAAAGAGTGCCGATCAATACCCAGGTCGATCCGACGGCACTGATACGCTTAAGCGAAGGTATCCGCCACTACTATAACCTTCACGATGCCAAGCTGATCGTTTCGGGCGGCAGAGGTCTCTACGACACGGACACGCATGCCGCGATGCAGAAGAGAGCGGCGCTTTCACTCGGTTTGAAGGGTGAGGATATTGTTATGTTCGAAAAGCCTAAAGATACGGAGGAGGAGGCTGTGGCAATGAAGGGCCTTGTGGGCGATGAACCGTTTATACTGGTGACCTCTGCGTCCCATATGCCGCGGGCGATGACGATATTCAGGCATCTGGGTCTTGACCCGATCGCGGCGCCGACCGATTACAACGCGCGCGGCAGGATCAGATGGCGGCATATGCCAAACGGCGAGGGGATGGGACGGAGCGAGCATGCCTTTCATGAATATTACGGACTTATCTGGCAATGGATCAAAGGATGATCAGACGATCGTTTCATTTTTTAGAGTCGCTGATCCGCTGGGTCGGTTATTCTGCGGGCGCATCGCTGCTGCTTTTGATCGTTCTGGTGATCTACGACACCGTGATGCGCTATCTGTTCCAGTCCGGTTCGATCGCCCTGCAGGAGCTGGAGTGGCACCTTTTTGACGTTGTCATCATGCTGGGGATCGCCTACACGCTGCAGCGCGCTTCGCATGTACGGGTCGATATCTTCTATGACAGCTATTCGGACAAAACGCGCCATATCATCAACATCATCGGTGCGCTCTTGTTTATTCTCCCCTTTTCGCTGCTTCTAGTCTATGTCGGGCTTGATTTTGTCATGATCAGCTTCGAGCAGATGGAAGCCTCCTCCAATCCGGGAGGGCTCCCTTACCGTTTCCTCGTCAAATCGCTGATGCCGCTCTCGTTTATCCTGCTGATCGTGCAGACGCTCAGTGAGGTCTACAAAGAGCTGAAGCTGTTGAAGGAGGCGAAATGATCGCGATGGGGATGTTCCTGCTTGCTCTGGCACTGCTGCTTCTGGGTATTCCGGTCGCCTTTGTCTTCGGCGGGGTGGCTCTTTTCTTTGCGCTGCTTATTCCGGAACTGGGTCTGGATATCTTCAACCTGCTGCCGTTTCGTATCTTCGGGATCATGAGCAACGCTACCCTGATGGCCGTACCGCTTTTTATTGCGATGGGGCTGGTGATGGAGAAGTCGCAGCTGGCGGAGCAGCTTCTGATCTCGATGAGCAGGGCCTTTCGAAGCGTCAAAGGGGGGCTGGCCATCAGCGTCGTCCTTGTCGGGGCGCTGTTGGCCGCTTCAACGGGGATCGTCAGTGCCTCGGTCGTCATGCTCAGCGTTATTGCCCTGCCGCTGATGCTCAAGGCGGGCTACAACAAGGGGCTGGCTGCAGGCACGGTCGCAGCCAGCGGTACGCTCGGCCAGATCATCCCGCCGTCGATCATCCTCATCATCCTCGGCGATGTCATGAACGTCAGCGTGGGCGAGCTTTTCATGGGGGCCGTTCTGCCCGGTCTGCTGCTGGTCGGTCTCTACATCGCCTACATCGTCACCGTCTCTCTGATCAATCCCAAAATGGCCCCTTCGAGCGAGGCGATCGAGCCGATCGGCTTTTGGGAACTCCTGCGTGCCATCTTCTTGCCGCTGCTGCTGATGGTGGTCGTCCTCGGTTCCATCTTTGCTGGGATCGCCTCTCCGACCGAATCGGCCGCTTTCGGCGTGCTCGGGGCAGTGCTGCTGAGTGCCGTAAACCGGACGCTTGATCTTGCGATGATGCGCTACGCGCTGCTGGAGACAGTCAAACTCAGCGGCTTGATCTTTATGATCCTCATCGGTGCGACGGGTTTCTGCGTTGTCTTTAACGAGCTCGGCGGCACCGATCTGGTGCTGGCGTTCTTCAGCGAAGATATCGGCGATGTCTGGATCTTTATCGTGATCTCGATGGCGGCGATATTTGTGCTCGGCTTTTTTATCGACTTTATCGAGATCTCATTCATCATCGTGCCGATCCTGGTGCCGGTGATGAACGCCTTCGGGATCGATCCGGTCTGGTTCGCCATCCTGATCGCGATGAACCTGCAGGCCTCTTTTCTGACACCGCCCTTCGGTCTGGCGCTCTTCTTCCTCAAAGGCGCGGCGCAAAAGAGCATTACGACCCTGCAGATCTACAGGGGGATCATTCCGTTTATACTGCTTCAGCTTCTGGCGCTGGGCCTTGTGATCCTTTTCCCCGATCTGGTCTTTGCATTTTTATAACGGGTGCCGGCCGTTTTTAGCCAGGCTTTTCGATTGGAAAGTCTCCCGGTATGATTCTGATGTACAATTTCTCTATGCAAACTTATCATGATAAGAGTAAGAAGATAGATAACTTTGTTATACTTAAGGGCACCTCTAAAAACCCTAGTCCGCCTCAGCGATAGAGA